>CAZXNG010000207.1:0-2582 GCA_964642065.1 uncultured Halobacteriales archaeon | reverse complement strand
GCCAGGGCGGAAGCGTCGTCGTACTGACGACTTCGTCGTCGGAGTCGAGGAAGACGATGTCGATGACGAACCGGACGAACAGGGAGTGGAAGACGACGCGTTGCTCGCGACGGAACTCGAACACCATCGCGTAGTCCGCCGGAACCTCGTTCCTGAACATGAGTCCCCGGGCACGCGACAGGAGGCCCTCGGCGAGCTCGACGTCGGTGGCGACGGCTTCGCCGTCTTCGGTCTCTATCCGGTCTACCACACCGGAGAGTCGCGCGGTCCCACGATAAAACCGACGGTGTATGGCAACCTTAATGTTCGAAAGCCCCGACGGTTCGAACGAGCCCGGGTGGCTTAGCTGGACATAGCGCCGCACTCATAGGGTACATCTGAGGCGCGGCAACCCCGCATCCGCTCCCGTACCTGGGACATGCGGAGATCGAGGGTTCGGAGCCCTCCCCGGGCAGTTTCCCGCAGGCGGTCCACCCTCACTTTGATTGAACTCCGGATAGAAGACGTGTTGATGCAAGAGTTCGACCGCGTCACACCTCGTAGAGATGGGACAGATGTAGGTGGCGCAGGTTGACGTTCGACTCTCGACCCGTTGTCACACTGCTTCAGACCACGGAACTAGTCGACGTCGGCCCGGAGGAGTTGGCGGACTACGAACCCGCACTCATCAGAGCCGTCTGGTTCCTCGTGGGCTTCCTGATCGTCGTCGGAGTCGGGTGGTACGTCGTCGAACCCGTCGTCTCGCGCGCGGTCCGCCGGAACAACCGGAGAAACAAGACGATGCAGGAGGCTATGTCCCGGTACACGAGGCTCGCGTCGGTGGTAGTTGCGTTGTTCGTCGGCGCCGGAGTCGCGGGATACGGAGGCTTCCTGTCGAGCTCCGCGCTCGTCTTCGCCGCGGCCACGCTGGCTATCGGGGTCGCCGGCCAGGCCGTCGTCGGCAGCCTCATCAGCGGCCTCGTCCTCGTTTTCGACCCCGAGTTCAACGTAGGCAACTACGTCGAGTGGGACGACGGCGAGGGAGCCATCACGTCGATCACCCTGAGGGTGACGAGGGTCGAGACGCCGGACGGAGAGCTCGTGACCGTGCCCAACACACTGCTGACGAGCCAGGCTGTCAGACGGCCCTACGGCCGGAAACGCTACCGCGTCGTGGAACACGTGGGCGTCTCCTACGACGACGACCTCGACGACGCCATCGAAGGTCTACGACGGGCTGCACGGCGTACGGACGGAGTGGTGGAGGACCCGGAGCCCGACGCGTACCTGGAGGAGTTCGGGGACGACGCGGTCGTGCTTAGGTGTCACTACTGGCTGATGGACCCACGAGATACGGACGTGTTCGACCTCCGCTCGAGGTTCGCGAGGAACGCGAAGCAGATACTGGAGGACGCCGACGTATCGATAAGTCCGGCGTCCAAGAGAGAGTTAACCGGGAGGGTGGACGTCAGAAGCGAAAACTCCGACGACGAAGAAGGTACCTGAGCGACGTCTTCGGCGACCCACAGGTAACGCGCTCGTGGAGGAGAAACGGCACGTGTCTATTTGAACCGCGAGCACCTCTGGTAGAGCGTCATGTCCCAGGTATCCGTCGTCGGCGGAGGTCCCGCCGGCCTGAGCGCGGCACTGTTCCTCGAGAAGAACGACGTAGACACCGTGCTGTTCGACGCCGACGCGTCGTGGATGCACAAGGCCCACCTGTTCAACTACCCCGGCGTCGGCTCGCTCGACGGCTCGAACTACCTCGAGGTAGCGCGCCGGCAGGTCGACAGCTTCGGCTGCGACCGCAGGCAGGATGTCGAGGTCGAAGACGTGGAGTCGACGGGCGAAGGCTTCGTGACCACGACCGCCGAGGACGAGGTGTCGTCGGACTACCTCGTGCTGGCGACGGGCGCCGACCGTTCGCTCGCCGAGAGCCTCGGATGCGGTTTCGACGGAGAGGTCGTCGACGTCGACGTCACGATGGAGACGTCGGTGGAGGACGCCTACGCGACGGGTGCGATGGTGCGGGAGGAGGAGTGGCAGGCCGTGATATCGGCGGGCGACGGCGCCGCCGCAGCGTTGAACGTGCTCTCGAAGGAGAAGGGAGAGAACTTCCACGACTTCGACACCCCTGGAGACGCCGACGAGGTCTTCGGCGACCTGGTGGAGTGACCTCTGTCGCCAGTTCCGGCGTCAGTCCCTGAGGTACAGGTATAGAGCGGTGAAGGTAGCGACTGCTCCCGCTGCGGCCGCGAGCCCGAACGCCAGCCGGTAGCCTTCCGGGGAGTAGACACGCGAGCCGGCCACCGTCTCCCCCGTCCAGTAGACGTCGAGCGCGGCACCCATGGCGGTGGGGAAGGCTGCAGCTCCGACGAACGCGGCGCCGTTCACCGTGCCCAGCGCGGTGCCGCTCGCGGTCGCCGAGTGCCTCTCCTTTACGACGGTGAGCGCGAGCACGAGGCCGCCGGTGAAGAAGCCGGCGACGAAGAACGCGGCTCCGACGACCGGCAATGGTGGGTCCACGGTTACCGCCGCCATGAGGGAGGCGAGGGTGTAGTTGGCGCCGGAGGCTCCCATCAGCGGCTGCCGGACGCCGGTTC
>CAZXNG010000206.1:0-2583 GCA_964642065.1 uncultured Halobacteriales archaeon | reverse complement strand
CGGCCGCGAGGTGGAACACCGCGTCGAACTCGTTCCACGGGACCGAGTCGAGGAAGCCGGGGTCCAGCAGGTCGCCCACCCGCAGGTCGGCTTCGGACGGAACTCTCTCGCGTTCGCCCGACCGGAGGTCGTCGACGACGACCACCTCGTTCTCCTCCACCAGGCTGTCGACGAGGTGGCTTCCTACGAAACCCGCTCCTCCCGTGACGAGCACCCTACGTCCGGTCAGCTCCATCTTACAACCGCCGAACCGGCGGAGTCAGGTAAACCCTCCGCTTTCTCGGACACCTCGGCAGGACATCGACAGCCTCATTAGGAAATCCTAAAAATATACGGTGATACATGAGGTCCGCCTCGACCGCGGAGCACGTCCTCGAGCTAGAAGGAGTCACCAAGAGCTACGGAGACGACGTCGCGGTGGACGACCTCTCGCTCGCGGTCGAGGAAGGCGAGTTCATGACACTTCTGGGGCCCAGCGGATGCGGCAAGACCACGACCCTCCGCATCGTGGCAGGGCTGGAGCAGCCGGACTCCGGCGAGGTACGGATCGCGGGCTCCTCCGTCTCGGGCGCCGGCTCCGCCGTCGACCCCGAGGACCGGGACGTCGGCCTCGTGTTCCAGGAGTTCGCGCTGTTCCCCCACATGTCCGTCGAGGACAACGTCGCGTTCGGCCTCGAAGACGGCGACAACGGCAGGGTGGAGGAGATGCTGGAGCTCGTCGGACTCGAGGGACACAGGGACAAGAACCCCGAGAACCTCTCGGGCGGCCAGCGACAGCGCGTCGCGCTCGCACGGTCGCTCGCACCCGAACCCGAGGTCCTCCTGCTCGACGAACCCTTCAGCAACCTCGACGTCGGCCTCAGGGTCAGGATGCGTGAGGAGGTCCGGCGCATCGTCAAGGAAGCCGGCGTCACCACGGTGACCGTGACCCACGATCAGGAGGAGGCGCTCTCCATCAGCGACCGCGTCGGCGTGATGAACGACGGCCGCCTCGAACAGGTAGGCGAACCAGAAGAGGTGTTCCAGACGCCGGAGAGCCGGTTCGTAGCCGACTTCCTCGGACACGCATCCTTCCTGAGCGGACGCGTAGGCGACGAAGGAGTCGAGACGCCGCTGGGGACCGTTCCCCTCGACCACGTCGAAGGGCTGACGGAGGCGTACACAGGAGTCGCCGTCGACCTGCTCGTACGACCCGACGACGCCACCGCGCTGCCCGCGGACGGCGACCCCGACGGCACGATAATACACAGGAGGTACGACGGACCCTCGTTCACCTACCGCGTCGAGCTCGACAACGGAGACACAGTCCACTGCATGCACAACCACGTCGACGACTTCGAGGTCGGAGACGAGGTGCGCGTCCGGCTCGAGCTTGACCACCCGCTCGCCTGGTACCCAGCAGAGGATTAACTGCTGCGGACGCTCGAACCTGTAACGTCAGGCTTATAGCCCCGAGTCCGAAACTCAGACCATGGGACGTAAACCGGGCAGCATGTACCGCGACATCGACGACACCGCCTATACTCGTCGCGAGTACATCGACGGAGTCCCCGGGTCGAAGATAACTCGTTTCGACATGGGGGATCTCGAGGCCGACGGCGACGACTACCCCGTCGCAGTCAGCCTCGTGGCAGAGGAAGCGTGTCAGATACGGCACAGCGCGCTCGAGAGCAGCCGCATCGCCGCCAACCGCAACATGATAAAGGAGCTCGGCGAGGCGAACTACAAGATGCTGCTCCGCGTGCATCCACACCACGTGATAAGGGAGAACAAGCAGGCGACGGGCGCCGGCGCAGACCGCGTCTCCGACGGCATGCGCCAGAGCTTCGGCAAACCCGTCGGCACCGCCGCACGCGTCGACGAAGGCCAGAAGATGTACACGGCGCGCGTCGAAGCCGACCGCGAACAGATGGAGGTCGCGAAGGACAGCCTCCGACGCGCCTACACCAAGGTACCCTGCCCCTGCAAGGTCGTGGTCGACGAAGGCCTCGACCTCATCCCCGAGGAAGCCTGACGACGACCTTCTCCCGACTGCCTCATCGCTTGGTCGGGTAAGACCTTTCTACCGCGGAGTGGAACCCCGAAGACATGGTTCAAGACCTGGTGGTCGACGCTCTGACGGATCTGTTCGTGGGCGACGTCGACCTGTCGTTCTGGTTAGCCGTCGTCGGGCTCTTCGTCCTGATGGGCGAGGCACTGGTGCCCGGCGGCACCCTGATGGTGCTCGGCACCGGCCTGATGCTCGCCGGCGTCACCGGAGTCCTCGTGCCCGGCGTCGGAAGCCTGCTGCAGCTTTCGCTGCTCGCCGGAGTCTACGGCGCCGGAGCCTTCCTCCTGTTCCGGAACTTCGACCTCTTCGGCGAACGCGGACCCCAGACCAGCGACCGCTACCGTCTGCAGGGGGAGGAAGGCGTCGTCGAACAGCCCGTCACCACCGACGCAGGAAGGGTAAAGCTCCGTCAGGGCTTCGACCCCCACTACACCGCCCGGAGCTACACCGGAGAACGTATCCCCGAAGGAACCCGTGTGAAGGTCGTGGATCCCCGCGGCGGTAACGTCCTCGACGTCGCACCCGTCGACGAG
>CAZXNG010000205.1:1236-2640 GCA_964642065.1 uncultured Halobacteriales archaeon | reverse complement strand
TCTTGGCATGTTCTACTCCTCCTGTATCTTGTCCTTGTGTCTGGCGTACATCGCGTAGTCGAGCTGTTCTACTTCGTCGAAGCCGTCGCGGAGCCCGCACCGTTCGACCTCCTCTATCCGGTCGGTGACGCGGAAGCTGAAGGCGTCGCTGCCTGCGCCGCTCCCGAACGACGTCACGAAGACGCGTTCGCCGGCTTCGGCTTCGTCGAGCACGGCGACGAGCCCGAGCAGTGACGCCGCGCTGTAGGTGTTCCCTATCTCCGGCGACAGCAGCCCCGTCTCGTACTGCTCCTCGGTGAAGCCGAGCTTCTTCGCCGCCTTCACGGGGAACTTGCCGTTGGGCTGGTGGAAGACCGCGTGGTCGTAGTCCTCCGCTTCGCGACCTACCTCGTCGAGGAGGTTGCCGGCTGCGTTCAGGGTGTGTTTGAAGTAAGCGGGCTTGCCGGTGAACCGCTCGCCGTGCTGGGGGTAGCGCTCGCCCTCGCGGCGCCAGAAGTCCGGGGTGTCGCTGGTGTACGACGTCGTCGCCTCTAGCTCCGCTATCGCCTCCTCCGAGTGGCCGAGGACGAACGCCGCGGCTCCTGCGGCGGCGCTGTACTCGAGCGCGTCTCCGGGCGCGCCCTGCGAGACGTCGGCTCCGACGGCGAGCGCTCGCCTTGCGACGCCGCTGCTGACGAGCGACGCGCCCGTCTGGATGGCCGCGGTTCCGGCCTTGCACGCGAACTCGTAGTCCGCCGCCGTCATCTCGGGGGTCGAGCCCAGCGCTGCTCCTACTATCGTGGCGGTCGGCTTGACGGCATAGGGGTGGCTCTCGCTGCCGACGTATATCGCGTCTATCGTGTCGGGTTCGACGCCGGAGGCTGCCTGTCGCGCGGCTTCGACGCTCATCGTCGCGGTGTCCTCGTCGAGGTCGGGGACGCTCTTCTGTCGCACCCCGAGACCCTGCTCTATCTCGTCGGGGTCCTCTCCCCAGATGCGGGCTATCTCCCGGGTCTCTATCCTGAGGTCGGGGACGTATCCCCCGTACCCTACGATGCCGGTTCCGTCCATCTTCAGACCTCCACACCCCCATCCATCCTAAAGCCCCCTGAGGCCCTCGACTACGTCGTCGAGCGGCTCCCGGGTGTAGCTCAGACTGACGTTCTCCAGCCGCGCTATCTTGCGGGCGACGAGGCTGATGTCGTCCTCTCCGATGCCGTGTAGCACCACGGCGGAGGGCGTCAGGTTGGTGACGCGGATGGCGACCATCGGGCTCTCGCCACGGGTCAGTCGGGTGAAGACGAGGGCGCGCTTCGTCGTCCAGCCGTACAGCTGGCTGAACTCCTCGCTGCTGAACTCGGTTATAGCTTCGATGGAGTCGACGACGGTGTGCCCCTCTATCTCGTCGTCCTGGTCGACGATGGG
>CAZXNG010000205.1:0-1136 GCA_964642065.1 uncultured Halobacteriales archaeon | reverse complement strand
AGCTCGCTCTGCGACACGCCGAACTCCTCGCGCCACTTCCTGAGGCTGCCGCCGGGGTCGTCGCTCAACGCTATCTCCCCCGCCATCTTCTCGGCGAGGCGCTTGCGTGAACTGTCCATCGGTTGGCCGGACGCTCTATCCACCTAAAACGTTTGCGGAACGACGAACTCAAGTTCGACGGAAGACGAACCCACTTCGACCGCGGCATGGCGAACCCTCCGAAACGCTAGCATACCAAGTAGAGTCAACGTCTCACGCACACGTCTCCGACGACCGTCGAAGGGAGCTGTGCGGCAGAGATAGACCCGGAGAGCTACCTACTCCAGTCGTTCCCGGTCAGGGAGGAGGCCTCGCACCGAGAGTGAGGTCCACGGTAGTCTCCTCGTCGTCGCGAATCAGCTCCACTTCGACTGTGTCTCCCGGCTCGACCTGCGTCATCAGCACCCTCGAAAGCTCCTCGTTCGAGTCGACGCGGACACCGTCGAAACGCAGTATAACGTCCCCACCGGTCGGCGGAGTCTCGTTGACGTCGTCGACTCCCTCGAGCACGCCCTCCGCGGGCCTGTCGTCTATCACCTGCGCCACCATAACGCCACGGGGTTCGTCGAGGTCGTTGGCTTCAGCCACGTCGGGCGTGACCTCGAGAGCGCTGATGCCTATATGTGCGTGCTCTATCTCTCCCTCCTCGATGAGCTCCGGTACGACTCGGTTCACCAGCCGTGACGAGACCCCGAAACCTATCGACTGCTGGCCCCGCGACGTGACGCCGACGACGCGTCCGTCGAGCGTCGTTATCGGTCCCCCGCTGTTACCCTGCGCCACCGCGGTGTCGACCTGCACGGTGTCGGGTATCGTGAAGTCGTTGGGTGCGGGCATCGACCTGTTGAGGCCGGCGACGATACCCGAGGAGATGCTCCCCTCGAGCCCCTGCGGGTTGCCGAGCGCCGCTACCGGCGCACCTCTGCGGGGGAGGTCCTCGGCGACGGGCAACGGGTCGGCGTACTCCGGAAGCTCCTCCGCCTCCAGAACAGCGAGGTCGGTGTAGGGGTCGGTGCCGACGACTTCCGCCTCGCTCCAGTCACCGTGGAGGAACCGAAGCGTCACCTCTTCCTCGTCCTGCACCACGTGGTGGTTGG
>CAZXNG010000204.1:1300-2645 GCA_964642065.1 uncultured Halobacteriales archaeon | reverse complement strand
GGTTCAGCAGCAGCTCCAGCATCATGCCGCAGAAGAAGAACCCCGACACCGCGGAGCTCGCGCGCGGGAAGGCGGCGTCGACGCAGGGCGCGCTCGCGGCCTTGCTCGCGAACCTGAAGAGCCAGCCGATGGCGTACAACCGCGACCTGCAGGAGGCGACCGGACACGTCTGGCGCGCGCTCGACGAGTGCCGCGACAGCTCGCGCGTCGTCCGCGGAGCCGTCGACACGGCGTCGTTCGACGAGGAACGGATGCGCGAGAGCGTGGAACGCGGCTTCACCGGTGCCACGGAGCTAGCCGACGTACTGGTGCGGGACGCCGGTCTGTCGTTCCGGACCGCCCACCACGTCGTCGCCGAGGTCGCCCGACGCGGCGGCTCCGTCGACGCAGAAGTCGTCCGCGAGGTCGCCGCCTCCGCCGCAGACGTCGACGTCGACGTGTCCGACGAGGCCGTGGAACTGGCGCTCGACCCCGAACGGAACGTAGAAGGCCACGACAGCTACGGCGGACCCGGCGAGGTGGAGGCTGCCCTCGAGGACTCGAAGGAGGCTCTCGAGGAAAACCTCGGAGAGCTCGAAGGCAGGCGTGAGCGCCTCGAAGGTTCTAAGGAGGCGCTCGAACAAGCGACGGAGGACCTGAGATGAACGACGAACCAAGGGAGGGTGAAGCATGAGCGTGGAGGAGGGCTCTCGGGTGCGCGTGGAGTCCGACGGCTCGGAGTTCGAGGGCGTCGTGATGCCGTCGAGCACCGACGACCACCTCGTGCTGAAGCTCGAAAGCGGCTACAACGTCGGCCTCGACCTGGAGGACGCTGAGGTGGAGGAGGTCGAAGACGGGGCCGCGGACCGGGAGAAGAGCACGCTGGAGGTCGAACGCAGCCACGACCCCGACCTCCCCGACGTATCCCTGATCTCGACGGGCGGCACCATCGCCTCCACCGTCGACTACCGCACCGGCGCCGTCACCGCGCAGTTCACCGCCGACGACGTGCTGCAGGCGGTGCCGGAGCTCGACGAACAGGCGAACTACACGGGACGGGTGGTCTCCAACATCCTCAGCGAGAACATGACCGCGGAGCACTGGCGGGAGCTCGCCGAAGCCGTCTACGAGGAGATAGTGGAGGGAGCCGTCGGCGTAGTGGTGATGCACGGCACGGACACTATGACGTACTCGGCGAGCGCGCTCGCGTTCCTCCTCGACACTCCCGTGCCGGTGGTGTTCGTCGGCAGCCAGCGCTCCGCCGACCGCCCCAGCAGCGACAACGTCGTCAACGCCGTCTGCGCCGTCGAAGCCGCGAAATCCGACGTCGCCGAGGTCCTGATATGCATGCACCGTGACCGCGACG
>CAZXNG010000204.1:0-1290 GCA_964642065.1 uncultured Halobacteriales archaeon | reverse complement strand
TCTGCAGCCTCCACCGCGCCACCCGAGCGCGGAAGAACCACACGAGCCGCCGAGACGCCTTCGAGACCATGGGACGGAAACCGCTCGGCGAGGTCGACTACGGGAGCCGGGAGGTCACGGTGCGACGGGAACACGTGGAACGCGGTGAACGCGAACTCTCGCTGGACCCCGACCTCGAAGACGACGTCCAGCACGTGAAGTACGCGCCCGGCAAGAGCGTCGACGTCGTCGACGAGTCCGCGGAAGGACTGGTGGTAGAGGGCACGGGTCTCGGACACGTCCACACCGGCTGGATAGACGCGCTCGCGGAGTTCCAGGGCCCCGTGGTGATGACGTCCCAGTGCCTCGAAGGCCGGGTCTGCGACCGCGTCTACGACACCGGCCGCGACCTCCTAGACGCAGGCGTCGTCGAGGCGGAGGACACGCTGCCGGAGACCGCGTACGTCAAGCTGATGTGGGCTCTCGCCAACCGCGACGACCCGGAGGAGGCGATGCAGGAGGACGTCGCCGGCGAGATCACGGAGTCCAGCCGGCCATGGACCTAGAGCTCCGGCAGGCGACTGGGGAGGACTCGGAGGCGGTAGCGGGACTCGCGGAGGACCGCCGGCTCGCGGAGGAGTTCTCCGGCTGGCTCGACGAAGGCGTCTCGCTGGTGGCCGTCGCCTCCGGCGGCGTCGTCGGCTACGTCCACCTGTACCTGTACTCCACCGACGAAGCATGGGTCGACGTCGTCGCGGTTTCGGAGGACGTACGCCGCGAGGGCGTCGGCTCCAGGCTCATGGAGGCCGCCGTCGGCGAGGCGGGGGACGAGGGCGTGGAGGTCGTCAGGTGTTCGGCTCCCGCCGACGACAACGTCGCAGAGGGGTTCGCCTCCTCCCTCGGCTTCGAAGTCGCCGCGGAGCTTCACCTCGCCCGTGGCTTCGGCTTCCCGTACGGAAGCCAGCTCCAGGACGCGCATTTCGACGCCTCCCTGGGGACCCTGAGAGACACCGACGTATACGACCGTCTGAACGGGTTGTACGCGGACGTCGACGGCAGGTTCCGGCAGCTGCCGGAGTCCGTAGATGGGTTCGACGACGAACGCGTGCTGGGGTTCGAGGACGACGACGAGGTACGGGGCGCGGTGGTCTTCATCGGCCGCGGAGCCAACGAGGATGCGCCGGAGAAGCGTTCGGAGATGGTCTGTGGCTTCGTCTGGTGCAGGGAGGATGCCGCGGCACAGATGGCGCTCGACGTCCGCGGCGAAGCACGCGACAGGAACCTCCACGACGCAGCCGTCTACCTCCCCGT
>CAZXNG010000203.1:0-2655 GCA_964642065.1 uncultured Halobacteriales archaeon | reverse complement strand
ATCTTCTATCACCTCTTCCTCACCGGTCCATGCTGTGGACGGCCTTGCCCTCGCAGTCCGCGGCGGCCTCCATCACAGCTTCGGAGAGCGTGGGATGCACGTGGATAGTGGAGTCGACGTCCTCTGCCGTGGCACCCATCTCGATGGCGAGCGCTATCTCGCCGACCAGCTCCGAAGCCTGCGGTCCCACCACCTGGCCGCCGAGCACGAAGCCGCTGTCGCCGTCGGCGACCACGCGGACGAAGCCGGAGACCTCGTTCCGCGTCACTGCGCGGCCGTTGGCGCCGAACCTCGCTTCGCCGACCGAGGGTTCGAAGCCGTTCTCCCGCGCCTCGTCGGCCGTCATGCCGACGGTGGCGACCTCGGGGTCGGTGTAGACGGCGGAGGGCACCGCCTGGCTGTCGAGCGCGGCCTCCCTGCCTGCGACGACGTCGGCGGCGACGCGTCCCTCGTACGACGCGTGGTGGGCGAGCATGGGTTCGCCGGCGACGTCGCCGACGGCGTACACGTCGGCGTTCGTGGTCCGTGCGCGGTCGTCGGTGACGACGAAGCCGTCTTCGTCGACTCTGACGCCGGCGTCGTCGAGTCCGCAGTCCGTCACGGGTTCGCGGCCGACGGCTACGAGGACGCAGTCGGCTCCGTACTCGTGCTCGCGTTCGCCGTCGTCGGTGACGACCTCGACGCCGTCCTTCCACGGCACCCAGTCGACCGCCTGCTCGCCCAGCGAGAGGTCGACGCCGATCTCCCGCGCCCGTCTCTCGACGTACCTGGTCATGCTGTCGTCGTACTCCGGGAGGACGGTGTCCATGGCCTCGACGACGCGGACGTCGACGCCGAGCTTCGTGAACGCCGTAGACAGCTCCATACCCACGTATCCGGCGCCGACGACGACGAGGTCGTCCGGCAGCGGGTCGAAACCGAGAGCGGTCTCGCTGTCGACGACGTAGTCGCCGTCGAACTCGAAGGCGTCGAGCTCCATCGGCCGGCTGCCGGTGGCGACGACCGCGTTCTCGAACTCCACGGTGCCCTCACCCATCACCCGTATCTCGTCTTTGCCGGCGAACTCGCCGCGGCCTTCGACGACGTCGACGTCGTGGGCGTCGCAGAGGCTCCGGACGCCGTCACCCATGCCGGAGACGACGTCGCCCATCCAGCCCCGGGTCTTCGAGTGGTCGCGCTGTACCTCCGCCTTCACGCCGACCTCTCGTGCCTCCTCGACATCGCGGACGAGGTCGGCGACGTGTATCAACGCCTTCGACGGGATGCAGCCGGTGTTGAGACAGGGTCCGCCGACCGCGTCCTCCTCTATGAGGGCGACGTCGACGTCCTGTTTGGCGGCCCTCAGCGCTGCGGTGTATCCTCCGGGGCCGCCTCCCAGAACTACGAGCTCGGCCTCCTGTGGTAGATCTCCGACGACCATGTCAGTCTACCAGAAGTAGCGCAGGCTTCCTAAGATACCTTCGGACTTCGTTCGTGAAACGCGCGGCCTCGGCGCCGTCGACCATCCGCTGGTCGAAGGTCAGAGACAGCGTGACGACGTGTCGGGGTTCGAGCTCTCCGTCGACGACCCGTGGCCGCTCGCGGACCTCGCCGAGCGCGAGCACCGCCGCCTCGTCGCCGTTGACTATCGGCGTCGAGTACTCGCCTCCGACGGCGCCGAAGTTCGTCACCGTGAACGTCCCTCCCTCGGTCTCGTCGTCCGACAGCCCGCCCTCGCGGGCTCTTTCGACGAGCCCGTCGAGCTCGCGAGACAGCTCCGCTATGTCCTTCGTGTCCGCGTCCCGCAGCACGGGTACGCGAAGGCCGTCGTCGGTGGAGGTGGCGACCCCGACGTGGAACTCGTCGTGCAGATGTATCTCCTCCGCGTCCTCGTCGAAGCCGGAGTTCAGCGCGGGGTGGTCGGCGAGCGCCGCCACGCAGGCCTTCACCACGAACGGCGTGTAGGTGACGTCGTCGACCTCCTCCTGGACCTCGTGCAGCCGCTCGACGTCCACCTCGTCGTGGATGGTGACGAGCGGACGCTGCACCGCCTCGGACAGCCTCTCGCCCATCCGACGTCTGTTGCCAGTGTAGGAGAGGTCGGTGTCGCCGGTGGCTCCAGAACCCGCGCTTCTCTCTCCCGCGCCTCCGGTCCGGGCTCCTCCACGAACCCCATCGTCTCCAGGGGGTTCGCGGCGTACGCGTTCGGAGGACGATGTTCCGTCGTCGCGACCGTCTGCACCGTCGACCTCACGGGCTCCGGCCGACCTTCCGGAGTCCGCCTCTACCTCCGCATCCTCGTCGGGTTCGTCGGTCGGTTCCCCCACAGACCCGGCTTCGGTTTCACCGTCTCCGGAGGTGTCTTCCCCCTCCTCGTCTCTCAGTATAGGCTCCGCTTCGTCTACCTCCGTCTCTACGCGTTCGATGTCCAGATCGCTCCCTTCTCCGTCGCCGTCCTCCGCTTCCGCGGACTCGGGGACGTCGCCTTCGGCCTGTTCGTCCTCTACCCCGGTGTCGTCCGGTGCTTCCTCTCTACCTACTCTGGAGCCGTCTCCGACGTCGACCTCTTCGTGTTCGTCTTCACCGAACTCGGGCGCCCTGCTCGTCCTGTCGACGGTGGCGGAGTCCCTCTCGAACTCGGGGGTGAGGCCGTCGTCCTCGTCTTCTTCGGCGTCC
>CAZXNG010000202.1:0-2665 GCA_964642065.1 uncultured Halobacteriales archaeon | reverse complement strand
CGCGGTGAGGTGTTCTGCGCGGGCATGGACCTCGGGATGATGTCGTCGCTGGCGGCGGAGGGCGACTTCTCCGTCGGCGACGACCTCCACGACATGTTCGACACTATCGAGGACTGCCGCGTCCCCGTGGTCGCGGGGGTGAAGCGCGCGGGCATCGCCGGCGGCTTCGAGCTCACGCTGCCGGCGGACTTCCGCGTGCTCGGCGCGGACGCCCGCTACGGACCCATCGAGGTGAAGCTCGGCATCTTCCCCAGCGGCGGCTCGACGCAGCGGCTGCCGCGGCTCGTCGGCCTCGCGAACGCGAAGGAGATAGTCATGTTCGGCGACTACGTCGACCCCGAAGACGCCGCCGACATGGGGCTGGCGAACGGGGTCTGTAGCGACGAAGACGTCGACGGCCGTGCGCGGGAGATGGCGGACGAGCTAGCGGAGCGCGCGCCGCTCGGCGTAGAGAAGGCGAATAAAGCGTTGAACCACTCCGGCGACGTCCCGCTAGAGGACGGTCTCCAGATAGAGCGGTATCTTGCGCGCGACCTCTAACGGCACGGAGGACGCGGTCGAAGGGTTCTCGGCGAGGATGGAGGGAAGGGAGCCGGAGTTCGTTGGTGAATGACCGCGTAGTTAGGTTCGGAGTCGCTACTCTCCCCCGTCCGATATAGGTATCTTCCCGACGTCTTCGAAGGCCTCGTACTCCTGTGTGGTGTCGGCTTCCGCTCCCTCTCCGAGCTCGACGCCCCAGTCGCGGACGACGTCGTGGAGGCATCCGCGTCCTGGCATGTAGAGGGAGAAGTGGTCGGGTACGTAGAGGACTCCGCGGTCGTGGAAGTTGTCGGGCGCGTCCTCGGGGCCACCGGTGCCGAGCGCTCTCCCCCGTTCGAGGAGCGGGAGGTAGAAGCCGACGGTGTCGTCGTACGGCGTCCAGTAGTTGTAGAGGTCCTCGACCTGGTTCTCGACGGCTTCGTGGTACCTTCCGCCTCGCGCGACCTCCTCTCTTCCGACGCTTCCTCCGAGAACCGTCGCGGACTTCAGCGGCCGGTCGTGGCCTCGTTCTTCGAGGCTTTCGAGCGCGGAGAACAGGACGCGGTCGCCGAGGCTGTTAGACAGCAGCCTCACCCGGGTGTCTGGATTGCGTCTCTGGAGCTCCGAGACGAACTCCGCGAGCTTCGGTCCGTTCCAGCGTGCCAGGGTCTTGCCGGTCCACCACTCGGCGGCGGGCTGTCGGCTGTCCCAGGTGAAGCCGACGACGGGGTAGCTGTATCCGTTCTTCTCGAGGCCGTGACGCAGCAACGACATCCTGCCGAGCGCTGCCTCGCGGTCGGCGAGCCAGCCGTGTACGAAGACGACGACCTCCTCCGGACTCGCTTCGTCGCTCCAGCCTGGTACCTCGCCGACGACCTCGTAGTCCGTCTCGGTGTGTCCGTCCGACAGGTATCTCTGTTTCGACGTCCCGAGCAGCCCGCCTATCCTTCCGTCGGGTGCGAAGGGCGTCCTCCTGAGCCTCCGCGTGTCGAAGTGGCCGCGCGTCGTCGCCCGCGGGAAGTCCTCGGGCTTGTGTTCGTGTATCCATCTCTCGACGCCGAGCGAGAAGACACCGGCGGCTATCGGCGTCTTCAGGGGGTCGGCCTGGTCGAGTATCTCCAGAAGTCCGATGCTCGGTTTCTTCACACCAGAGGATATCGGACGGGTCGACATGAAGCTTGCCCGAGCTACCGACAGCCGACCCGTATCCGGGAAGATATCCGTGGAGTTATCTTTCCGCGACACACGGTCTCCGTCGATGCGCGAGAAGTTCGCCGGACACACATTCGTCAACGGCGTAGTCGGAGCGGCCGTGACCCTCGCCCTGCTCCCCGTACCCGCGGTGCACTTCGTCGCACCGCTGATAGGGGGTATGGCTGCCGGCAGCCTTCAGGACCGCGGGGTAAGGGGCGGTGTGAAGGTCGCCCTGCTCTCCACGGTGTTCTTCGTGGTGCCGCTCGCGGCTTTCTTCTTCGGCGTGCCGCCGAGCGCGCCGACGGAGTCGCCGATAGGCAGCGACCCCGCCAACGTCTACCTGCTCGTCGGAGGAGCCTCCGTCTGGATGCTGGCGCTGTCTCTCGCCGGCGGATACATGAGCGGCGACGACGAGTCGTCGGGAGAGGCGGATGCTCCCGAGGCAGCGGGCGCGGACTAGGCACCCCCGTCTGAGGCTCGCGGTAGACGTACGTCCATTCTGACCTCGCTGACCTCGGAAAATACTGTACGGTGAGCCGGTAAGCCGTTCGTCATACGTAAACGTGATAACGGCCGCCGACCTACCTCCCGGCACTAGCATCATGAACGAAGTCGATCTCGAGGTCGCGAAGGCCTACCCCAACGACAGCGGCAGGGGTATAGCCAGACTCGACCCCGACACCCTGCTCCATCTCAAGCTCAGCCCCGGCGACATCATCGAGATCGAGGGCGCGGACACGACCGCGGCGAAGGTGTGGCGCGCCGACCGGAAGGACTGGAACGAGGACACCATCCGTATCGACGGCTTCACCCGACAGAACGCCGACGTCTCCATCGGCGAACGCGTCACCGTCCGGAAGAGCGAGACCAGCGAGGCCGACAGCGTCGTGCTCGCACCGCCGGAGGGCGCGAACGTCCAGTTCGGCAGCGACGCCAGCGGCATGGTGAAGCG
>CAZXNG010000201.1:0-2684 GCA_964642065.1 uncultured Halobacteriales archaeon | reverse complement strand
CGTCGGGGGTCCATCCTCCGGAGACGGCTTCGTCGACGCGGCTCTCGACATCGTCGGCGAGGTTGGAGTCGGCGACGGCGTCGCCGCGTACGACGGAGTCGACTTCGACGGCAGGTTCGCTCAGATGCATCTCCTGCACGCGTTCGCGGACGGCGTCGTCCGGGTCGGCGAACGACACCTCTATCTCGCTCTGCCCCACCTCCTCTATCTGACGGGCGTCGTTGACCCGTACGACGAGCGCGCCCTCTGACTCTACCGCAGTCTCTATCTCGCTCCTGACTACGTCCGCGTCGCCGTCCCCGTCGACGAGGACGACGACGGCGGAGTCGTCGACGTCGTGTTCGAGGACGCGGTCGACGACGTAGCCGGTGGCGTCGCCGTCGACTCCCGAGACGTCGACGTCGGCGAAGACGAAGTCGCGGGTGACGTGGTCGAGCGAACGACGGGTGAACCTGACGTCGCCCCCGCCGAACTCCACGACGTTGTAGCCGCGGCTCTCTCGTTCGTCGCTGCTCGCGCGTTCCGTGGAGCCGCAGTACTCCGCGGGTACGCCGTCTACCTCCTCTCGCTCGTGGTGGTGGTAGTCGCCTAGGAGGAAGGCGTCCCAGTCGACGTCGCCTTCCTCGACGAACTCCTCGAGCGGCCATTCCCCGTAGGGGAAGGGTTCGAACCGTCCGTGCGCGACGAGTACGCTGTATCTGGCGTCGGAGGGCCGGAAGTCGTGTTCGAAGGCCTCTATCCGGGACTTCGGGACGTAGTCTACGCCGTAGAACGCGACGTCTCCCACGACGACCGGTTCCTCGCCGAGGCGTTCGACTAGTCCGAGGCTCTCTAGCAGGTCTATCCACTGGGCGTCGCGCTTGCTCTCGTGGTTGCCGACGACGGCGAACGCGCGGACGCCAGCGTCACGCAGACGTTCGAACTGTTCGACGGTGGGGATGACGTCGACGAGTCCGGGGTTCCTGCTGTGGAACAGGTCGCCGGCGTGCACCAGGACGTCGTACCGCTCTTCGACGGCGTCGTCGACGACTGCTTCGAAGGCGCGGAGGAAGTCCTCGCGGCGGCGGTCGCTGCCGTACTGTCTGTATCCGATGTGGGTGTCGCCGGTGTGGACGACCTCGATGGATTCGGTCATTCGGTTCGTCGTCTCCCCGTTCTACCGCGGGCTACGTAACGTATGGGGTTCGGGTGTCGTCTTTCCGGTTGCCGGACTCCAGTATAACCGACGGGGTCGGAGGATATATTCTGGTGGCTGCGCCTACTCCATCGTCACGGTCTCGAGCTTCCCGCTGACGTCCCAGATGAAGGTGCGGACGTGCATCGGTAGGTTGGGGTCGTCGCTGACGTCGTTGAGGACGTTGATGGTTGTAGCGGCTCGTTCGCCCTCGGGCTTGCTGTCGTCGAGGAGGTGTTCCCGTGCTTCCTTGAGCGACGCGCGGACGTTCTGCGGTACGTCGCCGTCGTCGATGACGTCCTGGAGCTCGTCTGCTATCTCGCGCATTCTTTCGTCGCTCATGCGTCTGCTGGTTCTTCTCCGTCAGTTCACTTAAATCCAAAGAAAGGACGGTGGACGTAGCGTTTCGACGGGGAGGTAGCCCGGAAGAGCGACGCGCATCCCCCGGTACCTGAAAGAGTTATGTCGTGGCCATCCAAGCTAAGTTCGTGCCCGAAGTACAGCCGGAGACGAGGAGGTCGAAGGATGTATCGGGTGAGTCTTAGATGACCGAAGATATCTCTAAAGCGGAGCGCGCCTGCTTCGAGGCCGGCATCAAGCTCGGCGCGGTCTACCACCAGTTCGTCGGGACACCGGTGACCGAGGACTCCGTCGCCGGCCTCGAAGGAGCCATAGAGGACGCGGTCGGCGTCCAGAGGTACGTAGACGACGTCGAGGTCGAGGTCGCGACACCCGAGGAGAACAGGTTCGGCTACGGCGAGCTCGAGGGCACGATGCTCGACGTCAGCCTCAGCGTCCGCGTCGACGACGTCGTCGTCCACGCGTCGCTGTCGGAGGAGGACGGCTACCCCATGATGCGAGTCGACGAGGTCGAACGACGGTGACTGCGTTATCGCGGCGGACCGTTGAGCGAAGCTCCGGTCGGTTTTAAGTCCCCAGACCCCGTGCCCCCGACATGAGCCAGTCTACCTTCGACGACGACGAGCTGTTCACGGAGGCCTCCAGCGAGCTACGCGAAGACGTCGAAGAAGCTCTCGAGGAGACGCGGAACAGCCTACCGGACGCCGACGAGGTCCTCGAGGTCAGGGGAGACAACGTCATCGGGGTACTGAACAGCCTGAAGGGCGAGCTTGACGTCGAAGACGCCGACGCCGCGCTGCGGGAGGCGCGGAAGTGGTTCGAGACCGGTCGACGGGCGGAAGCGTTCGACGACGAGTTCGTCGAAGAGACAGAGAACGAGATAGAAGACCTGAAGGAGGTTCTGGAGGCGGTCGACGACGCGTCGGAGAACGCGACGGAGCTAGTGAACGCCGTCGCCACACTGAAGAAACACCTCTAAGCCGTGTCCGATGTCGACTTCCCAGTCGTCGACGACCACCTCCACCTCGACCCCGTGAACGGCCGCGGCGTCGAGGCAGCGGAGGAGTTCTCCCGTAGCGGCGGAACCCATCTGTTCGTGGTGAACAAGCCGTCCTGGTACTTCGACGTCGAGGCTTCCGAACCGGAGGAC
>CAZXNG010000200.1:0-2690 GCA_964642065.1 uncultured Halobacteriales archaeon | reverse complement strand
CGTCGGTGGAGTACGTGGCGAACCTCATCGGGATGGTCTCCCGAAGGAGGCTGTCGCGCTCCTCCTCCGTCATCGTGATGGCGTCGTGCATACCGGAGTCTACGGCGACACGGTAGTTAAAACTCACCTGCGGACGACCGGGGGCACCCGAGGAAACGGTAGGAAACCCCGGAAGGGTGTTCAGCACCTTTATATCCCAAAACGTGCATCTACATCCAGTATGGAACTAGAAGACGTAGATACTGTAGCGGTTCTGGGAGCGGGCGCCATGGGCCATGGCATCGCCGAGGTCGCTGCGCTCGCGGGATACGACGTAAACCTACGCGACATAAAGGACGAGTTCGTGCAGAACGGATACGAGGAGATAGAGTGGAGCCTCAACAAGCTCGCGGAGAAGGAGCAGATAACGCAGGACGACGCCGACGCGGCCCTCGACCGCGTGACCCCGCTCGTCGACATGTCCGAAGCCGTCGGCGACGCCGACTTCGTGGTCGAGGCGGTGCCGGAGAAGATGGAGATAAAGCGCGACGTCTGGGGGGAAGCCGACGACGAAGCCCCCGACGACGCGGTCTTCGCCACCAACACGTCGTCGCTCAGCATCACCGAGATAAGCGAGGCGACCGACAGGGCCGAGCAGTTCTGCGGCATGCACTTCTTCAACCCGCCCATCCGGATGGACCTCGTCGAGGTCATCCGCGGCGACCACACCTCGGACGAGACCATGGACCTCACGGAGGACCTCGCCGACGACTTCGGCAAGACACCGGTGCGCGTCCGGAAGGACAGCCCGGGCTTCATCGTCAACCGCGCCCTCGTCCCGCTTATGAACGAGGTCGCGTGGCTGGTGCACGAGGGCGAGTACGACGTCGCGACCGTGGACAGCACCTCGAAGTTCGGCATGGGTCTCCCCATGGGTTCGTTCGAGCTCGCGGACTACGTCGGAATCGACGTCTCGCTCGACGTCCTCGAGTACGTCCACGACGTCCTCGGAGACGCCTACGAACCCTCTCCCCTGCTCCGCGAGAAGGTCGAGAACGAGGAGCTCGGACAGAAGACCGGCAAAGGCTTCTACGACTACGAGGACGGCGACGGAGTCGACGTCCCCAGCGACCAGATAGACGACGACCTCAGCGAGCTACTGACCGCGGTCATGGCGAACGAGGTCGCGAAGCTCGTCGGCGAAGACGTCGCCGACCCCGGAGAGATAGACGAGGCCGTCAAGCTCGGCGCCGCGTTCCCCGACGGCCCCGCGAAGATAGCCGACGACCACGGACTCGCCGACCTGCTGGAGACTCTTGAAGAACGGTACGAGGAGACCGGGGCCGCGCGGTACGAGCCCAGCGAACACCTCCGCGACATAGTCGAGGCACAGGGCGGCTTCTACGGCGGCGAAGACGACGACACCGTGGAGTACGACAACCTCTCCGTCGAGATAGACGGATACGTCGGACACGTCGAGATAGACCGACCGCACCGGATGAACACCATCAACCTCGAGCTCATCGACGAGCTCGACCAGGTCGTCGACGAGTTCGAGAGCGAGGAACACGACGTCCGATGCATGCTCATCACAGGCGCCGGCGACAAGGCGTTCAGCGCCGGCGCCGACGTCCAGTCCACCGCCGCAGGAGGCGCGGACAAGATGAAGGGCATGGACCTCAGCCGGAAGGGCAAGGAGACCTTCGGACGTCTGGAGAAGGCGTCGTTCCCAGTCGTCGCCGCTATCGACGGCTTCTGCCTCGGCGGAGGCTTCGAGCTCTCCTGCTGCGCCGACATGCGTATCGCGTCGGAGCGCAGCGAGATCGGGCTGCCGGAGCACAACCTCGGCCTCCTGCCGGGGTGGGGAGGCACCCAGAGGCTGATGCGCATCGTCGGCATGGGCCGGGCGAAGGAGATAGTCTTCACCGCCGACAGGTTCGAACCCGAGACGATGTACGACTACGGCTGGCTGAACGAGGTCGTCGAAAACGAGGAGTTCGAGGACCGCGCCTGGGAGCTGGCACGCGACCTCGCCGCCGGACCCCCGATATCGCAGGCGCTGACGAAGCGCGCGATGATAGAGGGCTGGGACGACACCCAGGCGGGACTCGAGCTCGAGACCCAGGCTTTCGGCCACCTGCTGGAGACCGACGACCTCACCGAAGGCGTGATGGCGTTCATGCAGGACCGCGAGCCCGAGTTCGAAGGCGAGTGACGTAGCCGGAGACGCGGCCCACCGAAACCTTTCCATACACAGCTTTGTTAAACGACACATGGACTTCTCCCTAGACCAGGAACAACGACAGATTCAGGATCTCGTGTCGGAGTTCGTCGACGAGGAGATACAGCCGCGCGCCAAGCAGATAGACGAGGAGGACGAGTTCCCCGACGACCTCGTCGAGGAGATGGCGGACCTCGGCCTGATGGGGATGCCTTTCGACGAGGAGTACGGAGGCGCCGGCCTCGACTACCACTCCTACGCCATCGGCGTCGAGGAGATAAGCCGCGGCAGCGGCGGCCTCGGCACCGTCGTCGCCGCCCACACGTCGCTCGCCGGCGCGATGGTGGACAGCTTCGGCACCGAGGAGCAGAAAGAGGAGTACCTCGTGCCGCTGGCGGAGGGACGGGAGATAGGCGCGTTCGGTCTCAGCGAGGCGGGTGCCGGCAGCGACGTACCCGCGATGGAGACCACCGCCGAAATAGAGGGAGAC
>CAZXNG010000199.1:1470-2727 GCA_964642065.1 uncultured Halobacteriales archaeon | reverse complement strand
GAGGGCGGCGCGTTCGCGCTCTCCGAGGCGGGTGCCGGCAGCGACGTCCCCGCGATGGAGACCACCGCGACGAAGGACTCCGCCGAGGGAACCTCGGCTAATCCCCGAGAAGCGACTGCTTCTCGGGACGGAGACGAGTACGTCGTCGACGGCGGCAAGCTCTGGATATCCAACGGCAGCGTCGCAGACACCGTCGTCGTCTTCGCCAAGACGGCTCCGGAGGAAGGTGCGCGCGGAATCTCGGCGTTCGTCGCCCGCCCCGACGAGGACGACGGCTTCGTCGTCGAGGGCACCGAGGACAAGCTTGGCGACAAGGGCTGTCCGACGGCGGAGCTACGGTTCGACGGGATGCGGCTGCCGGAGAGCCGCAGGCTCGGCGAGGAAGGCGAGGGTCTGAAGCAGGCGTTGAAGACCCTGAACGCCGGACGCATCACCATCGCAGCCCGCAGCGTGGGTATCGCGCGGGCGGCACTGGACGCGGCGTTCGACTACGCTCACGAGCGCGAGCAGTTCGACCAGCCGATAGCAGAGTTCCAGGCTATCCAGCACAAGCTCGCGGACATGGACACCAAGGTCGGCGCGGCGAAGATGCTGATGCACTGCGCCGCCGACCGGAAGATACGCGGCGAGAGCTACGTGAAGGAGTCGGCGCAGGCGAAGCTCTACGCAAGCGAGGTCTCGCGGGAGGTCGCTAACGAAGGAGTGCAGATTCACGGCGGCTACGGCTACGTCAAGGACTTCCCCGCCGAACGGTTCCTCAGGGACGCGAAGATAAACGAGATATACGAGGGAACCAGCGAGGTCCTCAGGAACACCATCGCCGACCGGATGAAGGAGCGGCGTTAATCGGTTTCTGTGGGGCGACGCCTCGTTTTATAGAGGTCGCCCGATACAGATTGTACATGAGGATAACCAGCGTAACCCAGCACCACGTCTCGCACTCGCTCGACGGACGCTACAGCCCAGTCTGGATTCCGGGGTATCCGCAGGGCACGAACGAGGCGGAGCTGTTCGAGATAGAGACCGACGGAGACATCACGGGGTGGGCGGCGTCGCCGTCGTTCGCCGGCGGCTTCGAGATAGAGGAGCAGCTGTCCCTCATCCTCGTCGGACAGGACCCCCACGACCTCCGGGGAATCCGCAGGAAGCTACGTTCCTTCGACCTGCTGGGGCCGCGGCCCTGGCACCTGGAGATGGCGCTGTGGGACATCATAGGGAAGGACGCGGGCAAGCCGGTGTACGAGCTGCTCGGCGGCA
>CAZXNG010000199.1:0-1370 GCA_964642065.1 uncultured Halobacteriales archaeon | reverse complement strand
GACCAGGCGGAACGCGAGGGCAAGAGCTACACCCCGCACTCGTGGACCAACGGGCTCGGCCTCGTCGCCAACCTCCACGTCGCCGCAGCCACCGATGCCGACTGGTTCGAGTACCCCTACGAGCCGCCGTTCGTCCCTGAAGCCAGGGACTTCTTCCTCGAGGAGCCGGTCCTGCACGACGATGGTGTCGTCCGGCCGCCCGACGAACCCGGCCTCGGCGTAGAGATAGACCGGAGCGTGCTCGACAGCTAGAGCGCGCCCCGAAGGAAGTCACTCGGTTCGGAGGACGACATCGGATAGCTCCGCGTTCACGGTTTCCTTCAGAAGCCTGCGACAGAGTTCGACGTCGTCTTCAACCGACCCCTTCGTCGCGACCTCGACGCGGTTTCCGTGGGGGACGTGTTCGACGTGCTCCAGTTGCTCCACTAGTTCCCCGACCTCTTCCTCGATCTCTCCGCCGACGTCGACGACGTTGAAGACGCCGTCGTGGTACTGGAGGACGGTCTCACCGCCTACGTTGATGTCGACGAAACCCGTCTCTCCGGCTGCGTGGGTGGAGAAGACCTCGTGTGCGGACTCACGGTCTACGTCGACGGCCTCGGGTTCGACGTCGAAGCCACCGTCTACGTCGGGGAGGTCGGGCGTGAACTCCGAGTAGTCGGGGTCTTCGTGGCAGTCTCCGCAGACCACCATCTCGACGATGCCTCCGACGTCTATCTTGGTCGCGGTGTCGTCGGCTATCTCCTCGCCGCAGTCGAAGCACTCCATCACCGGTATCCACGACCACGACGGGTTTAACTCCGTCGGCTACCGTCAGTCTGTCGTCCGGCTGCGTTCGACAAATGTTGACATAAATCAAAAGCGATATACCCGCATCCCGCCCTTTTAGCGGCGATGAAGTTCAACTTCGTCGAGAGCGACGAACACAAGATGATCCGCGAGACCGTGGAGGACATCGCGGAGGACTACGAGGACGAGTACTGGCAGGACGTCGAACGAGGAGCCGACCCCGAGGAGTTCTGGAGCGACTGCGCCGACGCAGGCTTCCTCGGCACCATGATCGACGAGGAGTACGGCGGCGAAGGCATGGGTCTCGAGGAGTTCGCGCTCGTCACCGAGGAGTTCGCCGCCAACGGCTGCCTCGGCGTCGAGATGCTGTTCGTCGTCAACGTCGTCTTCGGCGCGGTGACGCTGCAGGCGAACGGCAGCGAGGAACAGAAGGAGGAGTACATCCCCGGAATCGTCGACGGCGACCTCAACTGGGCGATGGCGTTGACGGAGCCCAACGCAGGCCACAACGCACCCGAGATGGAGACCACTGCGGAGGAGGACGACGGCGAATACGTCATCGACGGCTCGAAGCAGTGGAT
>CAZXNG010000198.1:0-2731 GCA_964642065.1 uncultured Halobacteriales archaeon | reverse complement strand
CGGAACTTGTAGGGAATCTCCTGGGTCCCGGCGTCGCTGTCGTCTCCCGTCGCGGCAGAGTCGTCGGATTCGTCGCTCTCGTCGCTGTCGTCGGCCGTCTCCGCTGACCCGTTCGTTCGCGCTTCCGACTCAGCGCTCGCGGATTCGTCGCCGGCATCCGACGCCGTCGTCTCTGCCTCTGCTTCCGCTTCGTCAGCTTCGTTCACGTCGTCCGCTTCTTCCGTCTCGTCCGCGTCGTTCTCCTCGCTTTCGGCGGGGTCACTCGGGACCGCGGGCTCCGCAAACGGGTCGTCGCCGGCGCCGGACTTCATGCCGTGACCTCCTTGTCGACCGTCTTACGGAGGTGAGCCGCGAGTTCCTCGAACTTCTCGATGGTCTCGCGCTCGTAGTCGCGCTGCCGGTCGCGGTGCTCCTCGACGTACTCGAAGGCCGAGCACTGCTGGCGCCAGCAGCCCTCGAGCAGCGACGAGCGGTCCCGGAAAGTGACGGGCATGTCGTTGCCGGCCGCCGTCTGCTCTTCGAGGACCGCCTCCTGGTCGTTGGTCCCCTTGAATCGGTTCGGGACGACGGCGAGCACGCCGACGGTGATGTCGAGGTTGTCTTCCAGCCCGTTGACCAGGTCTTCGAGGCCCGTGACAGAGCGTTCGCCCTTCCCGGAGGGCTCGAACGGCACCACGAGGTTCCGCGTGGCGTGGATAGCGTTGTACAGCTTCTCGTCGGCCGTCGCCGGCGGGTCGACGATGAGCGTGTCGTACTCCTCGGGGACGCCGTTCTCCTGGAGCACCCGGAACAACTGGACGTTCGGGTTCCACTGCTCGCCGAAGTCGGCGGCCTCGTTCTGTCGGCGGTGCAGGTGCTTCGAGAGGACTTCCAGAGAATTGTGCGCCGGCACGATGTCGACTCCTTCGGAGGTCTCGACGAGGTCCGAGAACTCCCCCCGGGGTCGCTCGATGAGGTGGCGCACGAGGCTGTCCGCCTCCTCGTTGCCGCGGTCCTCCCCCACACCGAACAGGTACGAGAGGCTCCCCTCCTGGGGATCGAGGTCGATGACCAGGACGTCCCGACCGGCGCGGGCGTCCGCGACCGCGAGGTTCGCGGCCAGCGTCGTCTTCCCGACGCCGCCCGCCTCCGAGTACACCGTGTAGGTCAGCATAGCTATCCGATTTTTCCGACGGACTATAAAGGCTAGTCAGACAGTATTACTACATCGTACATCTCTACGAGTTCGCTACTCTGCGTAGTCGATCGTAGTAGCTGAACGAAATAGCAAGTCCGCAGAGCGGAACTATATGTCTATTTCATATAGCTCTACAGTATAGTTAGTCAGTATAGCTAGCTAGTATAGCTATTCGATATAGTCGGGAAGTACAGCCAGTCCGAGTGCATGGCGTAGCTATCCGACCCGGCTGATCGGTGCAGCGGTTCGGAGCAGTTAGAGTCGCACGGTATCCGTCTCGGTCGATTCGCTATCGGCGCCGCTGTCGCGGTCGGCGAGGCGTCGGAGTTACTGCTGAATCGCGAAGGGCATCTGATCGACGGAGGCGAGAAGTTCGACGGACCGGTCCTCGCGGTCGTACTCGACGAACTCGGCGTCGGCGAGCTTCGGCAGGTGGACGTGGTGGAGGGAGACGTGGACGCTCTCGACGGTCGACTCGGGAACGTTCGCGACCGTGGCGTCGGCCTCGCGGGCCGCGACGTGGCGCGCCAGCGTCTCCACGGCGACGTCGGACTGGCGGTTCGAGAGCTCCGTCAGTACCATCCGGCGGCGGGCGTTGGCGAACATATCGAACAGCCCGTCGATCGACATGGTCTCGCTGTCGTCTGTTCGCGAAGCGGGGGTGGGGGATGTGGTGTCGTTCATAGTAGGTCGAGGTTTGGACGGGCTCGGGTGAACCGTCTACTCGGTAAGTAGCTACACGGGCCAGTAAGTACTCGGCTTAACAGGTTAGGTTCCATTGAATGGATGGTTGTCCCGCCATTACCACCGGTCATCTCAAAGCTGGCGGACGAACGGCTCCTTGGGAGACGTACACATGCTAACGCCGAGGTACAGGGGAGCTCAGGCACGTTCCGTCAACGGAAAGCCTAAGCAACTGGCGGTCAGAGAACACTTCGATGGAGTCTACCGACGGGGCTAGCGACTCCCTAGAGGCGACGCTGTCGTCGTTCGACGGGTCGCCGGGCGTCCCGCTGACGACGAGCGAGGTGGCGGAACGGCAGGGGTGCTCGCGCCGAACGGCATACAACCGGCTGGAGCGACTCGTCGAGCGCGGCGACCTCGCGACGAAGAAGGTCGGGGCCCGCGGCAGGGTCTGGTGGCGGCCGGTCGACGAGATCGAGACGGCCGCCGGCGAGCGGGCGGACAGGGAGACGCGGCGACTCCGGCGGCAACACGACGCGCTCCGTCGAGAACTCGACGAGGTCCTCGAACGGGTCTCCGACGGCTTCGTCGCGCTCGACGCGATGTTCCGGTTCACGTACGTCAACGAGCGGGCCGAGACGCTGCTGTCGACGCCGCGCGAGGAGCTACTGGGGACGTTCGTCTGGGACGCCATCGACCCCATCCCGAGCGCCGAGGCGGCCCTGGAGGAGGCCTTCCAGGCCCAGTCCTCGGTCGGCTTCGAGGCCTACGACGAGGCCAGGGACGCTTGGTTCGAGTACACGGTCTACCCCTCCGAGACCGGGCTCTCGATCTACTTCCGGGACGTCACGGACCGCAAGGAGCGCAGCG
>CAZXNG010000197.1:0-2733 GCA_964642065.1 uncultured Halobacteriales archaeon | reverse complement strand
CGAGAGCGAAGATGAGCGCGCCTACGATGAGGAACGCGGCGGCGAACCCCTCTATCGTGTGGACCTGTGCGTTCGTGGTCGTGGGTCCGGTGGACGTCTCCCTCATCACCACACCCTCACCTTGATGACGACCTTGTCGCCGGTTCGTACGTCGACGCCGGTTCGCGCGGCCCTCGTCACCGAGACTCCGCCGGTCGGGCTGTCTGGACCGAAGGTCATGTCCTGGTAGTACTCGCTCTCGTTCACGTGCTCCACGGTCAGGTTCATGAAGTAACGTGGCTCCAGACCCAGGTCGTCGCGGACGGCGTCGACGTCGTTGTTGTTGAGGTAGCTGAGGTTGAGCTGGCCGGGTTCGCCGGTGCCGAGCTTGTCCTGGTCGTAGACTAGGCTGTCTGCTATCTTGTGGCTCGTCACTATCTTCTCCTGAGACGACAGCTGGTAGGGGGAGACGGAGGCGGAGACGAACTGGAAGGCGAAGAAAGCTATAGTTACGAAGACGGATATCCCGATGAGGAAGTCGATGCTCATCTGGGCCTTCGAGCCACGAGATTCGGAGGAGTCCCTCACCTTCATCTAACATCCGCATTACACGACGGCGTTACTTAACCGTTGCGAGCGTTCAGGTAGCCGTCGTCGGGCAACGAAAGACCTGCGCGGCGTGTTGCCGCGCGTCTATGGGGGGTCTCCGTCTACGAGGGAGTAGCCGGAGCACCATGTGCCGGCTACGCGGCCGGCAGCGTAGTTTTCGGATTGCTACCGGATAAATGTTAGGCGGCGGATACGGGGTCTACGGGCGAGGTGTCGTCACCGGAAGTCGTAGTCCTTCTGGTTGACCTGTGTCTGGGAGGTGACTGGTATGATGGCGGCTACGGGCACTGCGTTCTTCGACCCGTTGGGGAACGTGCCTCTGTCGAAGAAGTTGCCCTGTACCCCGACTGCCGCGACGGAGCCATGGTCCCGCAGATGTTCGTTCGTCAGGGTCATCTGTTGGCCCGTCTGGTTCAGGTAAGGTTCGTAGCTGCTGTTCTCGAGCGACGAGTTCAGCGGGCCGCGTACCACTACGTACTCGGCGTTCCCCATCGAGGTCACCCGCACGGTTATCTCCTTCTCTATGTTGTCGACCTCGATATCGACCGCTGCGTTGATGGGCTGTTCCTCGTTGTCCTGCGCTAGAGTAAGAGCGAACGCCGAGACCACGGTGGCGATTATCACGGTGATAGCCACCATCAGCACCACCCCGATGATGGGTGACACCGCTTCTTCGTTCTCCGTCTTCACTTCCCCAGCTCGGCGTTCCATGCGTTAATCTGGTTTTGTTAAGTTAGGGGGTTGCCCCCCTTAAAGGGTCAGGTTGACCCTGTTCTCGGTACGACCGGTCTGTTTCAGACTACAGCTCTATCCACCGAAGCTGAAGTCCTGGGTCTGGAGACCCGTCTCGGTGGCTGCGTCCTCGGGCTGTACCGTCCAGCGAGAGTTTATCGTCGAGCCTCCACCATTATCGGAGGCAAGAGTCTGGTTGAACCCACCGATGACACCGACCGCTGTAAGGCTACCAGTCGCGGGTACGTCAGAGGAACCGCTACTTGAATGCTCTAGTGTCATCGTCTGACCGGTCTGGTTCACCGCCGGGTTGAGCTGGTAGTTGTGGTCTCCGACGAGCATCACAAAGTCCGCGTTACCCATCGTGACCACGGATACCGACGTCGTGTTCTCTATCGCATCTGTCTCGAACGATACACCCGCGGTCACCGTCTCCTCGACCTCGTCACCGAGCCCGAGCACGAAGGTACCTATGACCGCCGCGAGGATGACGGTGATAGCCACCATCAGGATGACGCCGATGACCGGCGACACCGCTTCCTCGTCATCTCGTGTCTTTGCCTGTGTCTTTGTCTGTCTCATTGTTGTCGTTTACCTCGTTGTCTGCGTTCCGTTGACGCATGCGCCCCACACCACTCGGGGTTGCCTGCGCGTCAACTTGGACACAGATACCTGCTTTCCCCATATAAAAGGGGGCGACCGTTAGGCGGGGTAAGCCGTCGTTATCGGGAATAATACCGGCTTACCGCCGGAAAAGCGGGTATTACCATAAAAGATGGGGGTATCTGACCGCCGGCGGAGGACGCTGAAAACGTCCAGCACGCGTCCGATTATCATCCAGTGATATCGAGAGACCGACAATAATTCCGACGCGCGCG
The DNA here is from genome assembly GCA_964642065.1 of uncultured Halobacteriales archaeon. Taxonomy (GTDB): domain Archaea; phylum Halobacteriota; class Halobacteria; order Halobacteriales; family Halorutilaceae; genus JAQZDA01. Next base: position 535 of record CAZXNG010000197.1, on the reverse strand, counting down.
GGACGACAGAAAGCCGAACAGGTTCGGTGGAACGCAGCCGCAAACGTCCGCACGTCCGACGTCACCCCCCCCCCCCCCATCAGGTATTTAGATGTACACAGGTACTCCGGCGTCCGGAAGGGGTTTCAACCACCGACTCCGACGGCAGGAGCATGGGGGGAGTGGCGGAGCATCCGGAGCAGAAGCCCTGGCAGAGACCGCTGGAGGACGAACGCGGGCAGAGCGCGGTCGTCGGAGTCCTGTTGCTCGTCGCGGTTACCGTCCTGCTCGCCGCGGGTGTCTACGTCGCCGTCGGCGGCCTCCAGCCGGACGCGTCGGCGGTCGACGCCGTCACCTCGCAGCCTGTCACGACGCAGGTCTCGGTCGAACAGGACGCCGGCCACGGCTACGAGTCTGTCGTCGAGCTCCGGAACGTCGCCGGCGACGATGTCGACGTCGAAGACCTGGAGGTCGTCGTTGTGACGCCAACGCGTCGCGCCCGGCTCGTCGACCTGCCTGTCGCCGACTGTCCGACGACGGCGGCGCTCGACGGCCG
>CAZXNG010000196.1:0-2743 GCA_964642065.1 uncultured Halobacteriales archaeon | reverse complement strand
GGTCTCGTGGGTCGAACTCCCGATACATCTCGTACAGGCCGGTGAAGTCGTCTCCTTCCACCGGACGGACCTCTACCGTCCGCCCCTCCTCGTCGGTGAACTCGAACGGCGGCGTCGGGAAACCGGAGACCGAGACCTCCGGTGGAGCTTCGTGGTTCATCTCACCAGCTTCACCGAGACTCTGGAGTTCAGCAGCACGAACTCCGCTATCTCGCCGACGCGTATCTTGTCCATAGTACTCCTCTGGCCGCCGCCGAGCACTATCTCGTCGAATCCTCCGGTCTCAGCCATCTCTATCAGCTCGCTCCCCGGATGGCCCTCGACCACGCGTACCTCGACGTCCACCCCCGCGTCGTCGAGAACCTCGTGGACGCGTCTCTCGACGTCGTCGACGCTCCGGGGGCTCTCGGGGTTGTCGACCACCGCGACCACCAGCGTGTCCCCGGTCTCACGTACGCGCTCCACCGTGTGTTCGAGCGCGGTGAAGGAGTCGTCGCTGCCGCCGACGCCCAGTAGCTTCCTCATCGGGGTTCGACAGGCGCCGGCGGTGGTTAAGTCCTGCGAGACCGCGTTCCGTGCCTACGCGGCGGCAGGAGGTATCCCTAGCGTATTAACGGCGTAGCGTATACGGAGGGTACATGGCAGACGACGAGGACGCCGGCCACCTCTCTATGTCGGTGCCCGGGATGGACTGTCCCAGCTGCGCGAAGAAGGTGGGGGCGGCGCTCGACGCCGTCGAAGGGGTGGAGGGCTACGACCTCCGGCCGACCTCTGGCTCGGTAGACGTCGAGTTCGAGGGTGGACAGGTCGACGAGACGGCGGTCGTGGAGGCCGTGGAGTCCGCGGGCTACTCCGTCGTCGAAGTCGACGGAGAAGCAGGTGGGGTATCACCGCCCGGAGAGGTCTGGACCAGCCGACGGGCCCTGGCGACCTGGGTCGGCGCCGTCTTCCTCGCGCTCGGACTACTGCTGGAGTTCCCGCTGTCGGGATACGACGTCGTGGTCGCCGAAGCCTTCGGTCGAACCACGTCCGTCGCCGACCTACTCCTGCTCGCCGCCACCGCCGTAGCAGGCGTGCCCGTCGTCCGGAACGCGTACTACAGCTACCGGAACCTCAACCTCGACATCGACCTGCTGATGGGTTCCGCGATAGTCTCCGCCACCTCCATCGGGTTCTACGTAGAGGCGGCGACCCTCGCAGTGCTGTTCAGCGTTGCGGAGCTACTGGAGCAGTACGCGATGGACCGTACCCGAGACAGCATACGGGAGCTCGTGGAGCTGAAGCCCACCGAAGCCACCTTGCTCGAGGACGGCGAGGAACGCGTGGTGCCCGCCTCTGAGGTCGAGGTGGGCGACCGCATCGCCGTCCGACCCGGGGAGAAGATAGCTGTGGACGGCGAGGTCGTCGAAGGCGAGAGCGCCGTCGACGAGTCACCGATAACCGGCGAGTCCGTGCCCGCGGAGAAGTCCGGGGGAAGCGAGGTCTACGCCGGCACCATCAACACCAGCGGCTACCTCGAGGTCGAGGCCACGACTGACGCCTCGGAGACCACGCTGTCTAGGATAGTCGAGATGGTGCAGGCGGCGGAGGGAAGGGCGACGGAGAAGGAGCAGTTCGTCGACAGGTTCGCCTCCGTCTACACTCCGGTCGTCGTGGCGCTCGCGATAGCGACCGCGCTGGCTCCGCCGCTGCTGCTGGGCTGGAGCTGGAGCACCTGGTTCGTAAGAGGTCTCACGCTGCTGGTGATAGCGTGTCCCTGCGCCTTCGTCATCTCGACACCCGTCACGGTGGCGAGCGCGGTGACCTCGGCTGCGCGGAACGGTGTGCTCGTCAAAGGCGGCGACCACCTGGAGGCGATGGGCGACGTCGACGCCGTCGCCGTAGACAAGACAGGGACTCTGACGCTCGGCGAACTCTCGGTCACCGACGTCGAGCCACTCGGAGACGTCTCCGACTACGACCTGCTCCGCGTAGCCGCCGCCGTCGAAGCACCCAGCGAACACCCTATCTCGGAGGCGATAAGACGGCACGCGGTCTCCGAAGCGGTGCAGGCTCCCGATTCCTCGGGGTTCGAGAACATCACCGGGGAAGGCGTCAGAGCGGAGGTCGACGGAGAGGTGTTCTACGCCGGCAAGCCCGATTTGTTCGTCGACCTCGGCTTCGACCTCGCAGGTGACGCGGCCGCCGACGGAGGGGTGGATGTCGACGCCGTCGCCGCGGAGGTAAGGGAGGCGGTGGAGAGGCTGGAGGACGAGGGCAAGACCGTCGTCGTAGTGGGGTCCGAGCACAGACTGCTTGGGGTCTTGGGGGTCGCCGACGAACTCCGTCCCGGCGCCCGGCTCGCCGTCGACAACCTCCACCGCCTCGGGGTCGAACACGTCGTCATGCTGACCGGCGACAACGAGGGAACCGCTGCGGCGGTCGCCGACGACGTCGGCGTCGACGACTACCGCGCGAACCTGCTTCCGGAGGACAAGGTCGACGCGGTAGAGAGCCTGCTGGAGGAGTACGACGAGGTCGCGATGGTCGGCGACGGCGTCAACGACGCGCCGGCGCTCGCGGCGGCGACGGTCGGCGTCGCGATGGGTGCCGCCGGCACCGACACCGCCATCGAGACTGCGGACATCGCGCTCATGACTGACGACGTCACCAAGCTCCCCTACCTCTACGGGATGTCGGGGATGGCGAACGACGTCATCCGGGAGAACGTATGGAGCAGCCTAGGCGTCAAGCTCCTGCTCGC
>CAZXNG010000195.1:0-2775 GCA_964642065.1 uncultured Halobacteriales archaeon | reverse complement strand
TCAGAGCCCCCTGAGGTCGTCGACGGTCACGTCTTCGTCGACGCTCAACCTGGTGAACACGTGGGCGTCGCCGGCGTCCCAGCCCACCTCTACCTCTCTCGGAAGCGACGCGGCCCCCGGCCGGAGCACGTGGAGATCGACGCCTTCCGCCTGTACGATGAACTCCGTGGTCTCACCGGTGTACGACCTGGCCTCCAGAGACGCCTCGAATCTGTTGTCGGCGTCGTCGGCTTCGTCTCCGGTGAGTACGTCCTCCGGCCGGACGAGCACGACGGCGCGGTCGCCGTCAGGTGGTTCCGCCACGGTCACGCTTCCCAGCGCGGTGTCGACCGTGGAGCCTTCGACGTCGCCTGCCAACATGTTGCTGTCGCCGACGAACCTGGCGACGAAAGCGGTCTCCGGCTCGTAGTACACGTCGTCGGGGGAGCCCGTCTGCTCTATCCTCCCGCGGTTGACGACGACCACCTGGTCGGCGAGCTTCAGCGCCTGATCCTGGTTGTGGGTGACGTAGACGTAGGTCGCGCCCGACTCCCTGTGTATCCTCCTGAGCTCCAGCTCCATCCGCTTCTGGAGCTTGTAGTCGAGGTCCGCGAGGGGGTCGTCCAGCAGCATCAGGCGGGGCTCCCTGACGAGCTGTCGCGCGAGCTCCACCCGCTGCTGCTGTCCTCCGCTTATCTCGTCGGGGCTGCTGTCACGTATCTCGGATATCGCCAGCAGCTCCAGCATCTCGTCCACACGTCTATCTATCTCCTCCTGGTCGAGCTCCATCTGCCTGAGCCCGAAGGCGACGTTGTCCTCCACCGACATGTGGGGGAAAAGCGTCTCCTCGAACTCCTGAAAGACGAGTCCGAAACCCCTGTCCTCCACCGGCACGTCGGCGACGTCCTCGCCGTCGACCTCGACCGTGCCCTCGTACTCCTCTAGGCCGGCGACGCAGTTCAGAAGGACGCTCTTGCCGCTGCCGCTGGGACCGAGCACCGCGCAGAAACCGCCTTCCTCGACGTCGAGGTCGACGTCGTGGAGCACCTGGTCGTCGGGGAACTCCTTCGTCAAGCCCTGGATGGAGAGCCTCGCGGCCTCCCTCCCTTCCCCGGCTCCGACCCCTTGCTCCCCGCGAGACATCTCAGACGCCCTCCGTCGCCCGACGTTCGAGCGCGTTCTCGAGGTATAACTCTCCTGCGCGGTAGCTGCTGCGGACGAACGGACCCGCGGCCACGTACTCGAAACCAATCTCCAGCGCCTCTCGCTCGAGCTCCTCGAACTCCTCCGGCGGCACCCAGCGTTCGACCTCGACGTGTTCGTCGCTCGGCCGCATGTACTGGCCGAGGGTTACGACGTCGACGTCCGCGCTGCGCAGGTCCTCCAGCGTCGAAACCACCTCCTCGCGTCGTTCGCCGAGACCAAGCATCAGCGACGACTTCGTCTTCTCCGCCCCCATCTCCTTCGCCCGCCTGAGGACGTCGAGGGAGCGCCGGTAGCCGGCTCGGGGGTCGCGTACGCGGCTCTGCAGGCGTTCCACGGTCTCGACGTTGTGGGCGACGACCTCGGGTTCGCTGTCGACGAGCGTCGCCAGCGCGTCCCTGTCGCCCTGGAAGTCCGGTATCAGCGCCTCCACGAGTGCGTCGCTGACGTGGTGTATCGCCTCCACAGTCGACGCGAAGTGCGCGGCGCCTCCGTCCGGCAGGTCGTCGCGGTCGACGGAGGTGACGACGGCGTAGTCGAGACCTATCTCTTCGACGGCGCCGGCGACCTTCGCCGGCTCCAGGGGGTCGAGGTCGTCGCCGCCGCCGGTGGAGACGTCGCAGAAGCCGCAGCCGCGGGTGCAGGTGTCACCCATCAGCATGAAGGTCGCGGTGCCCTCGTCGCTCCAGCACTCGTCGACGTTCGGGCAGCTGGCTTCCTCGCAGACGGTGACGAGGTCGCGTTTCCGGAGCGCCTCCCTCACGTGTTCGAAGTCCTCCCGCTCCGCCGTCCACCGCTGACGGAGCCACGGGGGTTTGTCGGCGCTCGCCATGAGCGCCTCTACGCATCCCTCACGTAAGAATGTTCATCCACCAGCCACTACTCAACGTCCACGACGTCCCACTGGTGTCTCCCGACTCGGACGCGCGTCCAGCCCCTCAGCTCGTCGTCGAGGTCGGGGTCGCCTGTGTCGACCTCGAGCGAGTCGAGGCCGCGGAGCTTCTCCGGAGACGCGAGCACCTTCAGCTCCGACCTCCGGATGACGGAAGGCGAAATCTGCTGGTTGCCGCGGCCGAGCACGAACCCCTGGCCGCCGATAGGGGAGACCGCGACCACGTTGTAGTCGCCGAGAGCGTCGATTATCTCGCCTTCGTCGGCGTCCCGGGCGACGACGTCTCCGTCCCGCCAGACGTCGACGCCGAGCGCGGTGGGCTCGAAGTCGAGCGCGCGCTTCACCTCCGCCATCGTGCCGCCCGGGCCGAGCACGTAGGTGACGTCGTCCTCGACGTCGGCGGCGAACCCCTCCGCGAGACCGGAGACGTCTCCCGCTTCCTGGCTCTTGGACGTCTGGACGGCGGGGTCCACGGGTACGTCGAGCACCCCCTCCGTCGACAGCTCGACCTCGCCCTCGCGGAAGCTGTCCTCGTCGGCGTCGACGACGTCGCGGCTCTCCGTGTGTTCGAAGTCGGCGACGACGCGGCCGGCGTCCTCAGGCGTCTCCGCGAACACCGCGGAGTAGACCTTGACGCCTGCGGGCACGCCCAGCGCGGCTACTTCTCTGCCTGCGTCCTCCAGAGCTTCCGCGACGTCGGC
>CAZXNG010000194.1:0-2785 GCA_964642065.1 uncultured Halobacteriales archaeon | reverse complement strand
CACCCTTCGAGGCAGGAGGTCGAGGAGGAGTTCGCGCGCTCGGTCAGGGAGACGCTGTACGAGGGCGGCGACGTCGTCATCCCCGTCTTCGCCATCGGCCGGACGCAGGAGATACTGATGGTGCTCGACCACTACGACGTCCCCTGCTACGTCGACGGCATGGGCCGCGAGGTCACGGGTATCTTCCGCCAGCACCCCGAGGACCTCCGCGACGCCGACGCGCTGAAGAGCGCGTGGAACCACGCCCAGGAGGTGAACCCGGGTGAGCGCGACCGGGTGCTCGGCCAGGGCAAGGCCGTCGTCACCACGAGTGGGATGATGACCGGCGGCCCCGTGGGGTACTACGCCCGCAGGATACACGACGACCCCGTCAACAAGCTCTGCCTCACCGGCTACCAGGTCGCCGGCACCCCTGGACGGGAGGCTTACGAGCGCAAGAGGGCTGAGATAGACGGCGACATGCTGCCGTTCAGCGCGCAGGTCGAGCTACACGACTTCAGCGCCCACGCCGACGACGCCGGACTGAAGAGCTACGTCCAGCGCGCCGTCGAAGCAGGCGCCGAACAGGTCTACCCCGTGCACGGCGACGAACACGAGTGCGAACAGTTCGCAGGCTGGATCGAGTCGGAGCTCGGGGTCGAAGCGGAGGCGCCGGAGGTAGGGAGTGATGTGGCGGTGTGACCGGTTGCTTCGAAGGAGACGGCCGACGATACGTCGTAGTCGAGAGAGTGTAAGACGGCTAACGACGAGGTTTTCCACCGGGACGGCATAGATTTACGCATGTTCGATGGGCCGGACGTCGAAGCCGAGGTGGTGCTAGTCGGCAGGTCGAACGTCGGCAAGACCACTCTGATGCGGGAGCTCACGGGGAAGGACTTCGACACCGGCCGCCGACCCGGCGTGACGCGAGAGCCCAACAGCTACGACTGGAACGACTTCGCGGTCACCGACCTCCCGGGGTTCGGGTTCATGGAGGGCGTCGGCGAGAGCCGGCAGGAGGAGATCAAGGACGGCATCGTGGAGTACCTCGAACGCCACCGCGACCGGATACTGCTGGCCGTACACGTCGTCGACGCCAACAGCTTCGTCGAGATAGTCGACCGGTGGACCGAGCGCGGCGAGGTACCGTACGACGTCGACCTCCACGGCCTGCTCCACGACCTCGATATCCAGACGGCGGTCGCCGTCAACAAGATAGACAAGGCCGAAGACCGCGACGAGACGCTGAACGAGATAGCGGACCGGCTGGGGTATCCGCCGCCGTGGCGGCAGTGGAGCGACGTCCTCGCGCCGACGAACGCGAAACGCGGTTCGATAGAGCCGCTGCTGGAGGTCGTGCGCGAACGGCTGAAGCAGGAGAAACGACACGACCTGCTGAAGCACTTCAGCTAGCTTGGGGGTGTCTGGGGTCCGATGGCTCTTGCTCGTCGGGGCCACCGGCGTCGACACCGGTCCCCTGGTTTAATAGCCTCTGACGCGAAAACCAGGCATGCTCCGGAGCCTCAGGCGGCGTCTGTGGCCCCTGTTCGACCTCGCGCTCTCTGTCTTCGGCGGCTACGCCTCCCGCGAGGTGGGCGACGATGGATACGTCGGCTCCGTCGAGATGACGCTGGAGGAGGTGGAGGAGCTGCTCGACGGCGCCGGGTTCGAGTTCGAGGTCGTCGCCGCGCTGAAGCACCGTAGCTGTCCCCGCGGAGCCGAGGTGAGCGCTGGCTCGTGGGTGCTTCGGGAGTCCTGGCTCACACGGCAGCAGCTCCACGTCCACCTGTTCTCCGGCCGTGACGACAGATACACCGACGTCTACGCCCACTACGAACCCAGCTGGATACGCAGCCCGGTCGAGCACTACCGCTCCAACCGGCTCGAGTTCGAGGTCGGGGGAGAGGTGGTCTGGGAGCTGCTAGAGGAGGCGGGGGTCGAGCCCCTCCAGCGCAGCAGGGGCGAGAGATGCCGGATGTAGCGTGGAGACCGTGTCGAGCGACGTGTCCGTCCACCTGAACTCCCGAACACACCCTGTATTTATAGTTATCCAGTACGTGTATTGACCCATGTCAGAAACCGACAGGATAGCCGGGGTGGAGCCAGAACGCTGGATAGCCGGCGTGGTCGGCGGCTTCGTCGGGGGCGTGCTGTTCGGACTTTCGATGGACGTGACGATGCCGTTCGCGATGGAGGAGACGATACCGGCGATGTACGGACTCGAACCAAGGCTAGGGCTCGCGTGGCTGTTCCACCAGTGGCACGGCGTCGTGCTCGGGGTCGTGTACGTCCTCGTCGTCGAGAGGGTCGACCTCCTCCGTGAGACGGCGCGGTCGATACGGGGGTCGCTGGGCATGGGAGTCGGCTACGGCGTCGGTGCCAGCCTCTTGCCCGTGCTGGTGATGCCGTTCTGGCTGGCCGCCGTCGGATACGCCGGCGGACCCCCGTTCCCCAACCTCGGCTTCCCCGAGACCGGGTTCGTCGTCGCGGGACACGTCGTCTACGCCGTCCCCCTAGCGCTCGCCTACCACTACTCCGCCGAGATCAACCCACGGTACCTTGAGGCTCTCGAGCTCAGGACGCCCTCGACCGAGAGCAACCGATAAGAGGCGTCGAACGAAAGTAGAGACGTGGACCTCGGCGACTACGTCAGGGAGCTCGAACCCGACGACCAGCGCCGGAAGCGCGAGCTCGCCAGGAAGAAGAGCTACGAGATACTCGACCACATGGACGACGTCGAAGACCGTTTCAGCGAGGTCGTCCAGGGCGACAGCCTCTACGGCTCGACCGCGCCGTCGGTGTTCGT
>CAZXNG010000193.1:0-2803 GCA_964642065.1 uncultured Halobacteriales archaeon | reverse complement strand
GCGGCTGCGCGGCGTAGACGTGTCCCTGCTCCAGCAGCGGACGCATGTGCCGGTACAGTAGCGTCAGAAGCAGCGTCCGTATGTGGGCGCCGTCGACGTCGGCGTCGAGCAAGAGGATGACGCTGTCGTACCTGAGGTCGTCTATGTCGAACTCGTCGCCGACTCCGGTGCCTAACGCGGTTATCAGCGCGCGTATCTCGTCGTTTTCAAGCACGCGGTCGAGCCTGTGTTTCTCGACGTTGAGTATCTTGCCGCGCAAAGGCAGCACGGCCTGCGTCTCCCTCTGACGCGCCTGCTTCGCGCTGCCTCCCGCGCTGTCGCCCTCTACGACAAAGATCTCGCTTCCCTCGCGCTCCCGCCGCTGGCAGTCCGCGAGCTTGCCCGGCAGCGACGTGCTCTCTAGCGCGCTCTTCCGGCGCTGTAGCTCCCGCGCCTTCTTCGCCGCTCGACGTGCGCGCGCGGCCTCAACGGCCTTCATCGTCATCGCCTGCGCCGCATCCGGGTTCTCCTCCATGAACGTCGACAGCTCCCTGTTCACGAGCGTCTCCACGGTTCCGCGTACGTCGCCGTTGCCGAGCTTGGTCTTCGTCTGCCCCTCGAACTGGGGCTCCGGCACCATGACGCTGATGACCGCGGTAAGGCCTTCGCGGACGTCCTGTCCCTTGAGGTTCTCGTCCTCCAGGAGGTTGTTCTCCTCGGCGTAGTCGTTGACGACACGTGTGAGCGCCGCCTTGAAGCCGCTTAGATGGGTGCCGCCCTCTCGGGTGTTGATGTTGTTGGCGAACGAGTGGACGCTGCCGCTGTACTCCTGCGTCGCCTGTATCGCGACCTCGACCTCGACGCCTTCGTCCTCGCATTCGATGTAGATGACGTCGTCGTGTAGCGGGGTCCTGGTCTCGTTCAGGTACTCGACGTACTCCCTCAGGCCCCCGTCGTACCTGTGGGTCGCCTCGTCACCTGTCACCTCCTCCCTCAGGGTTATCTCGAGGCCCTTGTTGAGGAAAGCTAGCTCCCTGAGTCGGTTCTCGAGGGTGTCGAACTCGAACTCCGTGGTGTCGAAGATCTCGGGGTCGGGCTGGAACCTCACGGTCGTGCCTGTCTCGTCGGCGTCTCCGACGCGTTCGAGCGTCTCAACGGGTTTGCCTTCCTCGAACTTCATCCGGTGCCTGCCGCCTTCACGTCGGACCTCGACCTCCGTCCAGTCGCTGAGGGCGTTGACGACGCTGACGCCGACGCCGTGCAGGCCTCCCGAGATCTGGTAGCTCTTGCTGTCGAACTTGCCTCCGGCGTGTAGCTGCGTCATCACGACCTCGACTGCGGGGAGGTCGTACTTCTCGTGGGTGTCGACGGGGATGCCACGTCCGTCGTCGCTGACGCTGACGCTTCCGTCCTCGTGCAGCGTGACCTCTATCTCGGAAGCGTGTCCGGCGAGCGCCTCGTCGATGGAGTTGTCGACGACCTCGTACACGAGGTGGTGAAGCCCTCTCTCGTCGACGCTGCCTATGTACATCGCCGGGCGCTTCCGGACCGCTTGGAGACCTTCGAGTACCTGTATCCTCTCTGCGTCGTACTCGGGTTCTGGTTCGGACATTATGAAGAAATCTTTCGTTTCCTGTAAGCAGTTCAGGTGCGTAAATATACGTCAGGAACCCCCATAAACGTACCGTTGAAGGAGGGTTCCATACAGCGTTTACGGCCTGAATCTTAGTCGCCCTGGTACCTCTCGCCGACCCGGGGGTCGACGGCGCGGAAACCCTCCCCGAGGGCGAACCACATCTCCACGAGCTCCTCCCACGGTCCCTCGTCCTCGACGTTCTCCAGAACCTCGCCGAACTCCACCTCGCGGTCGTACGCCAGCCTCACCGGTATGTCGGCGTACTTCCGGAGGTCGTCCTTCGACAGCGGAAGGTCGTCCTCGTCCACCCAGTCGGAGACCTTCTTCATCCCGTACGACTTCCCGTCCTCGGGCTCTACTATCGGCATGGTACGAGTTCGTGGAAAACGGGGTTAAATCTAACTATAGAACCGTCGAAGGTTCAGTTTATGCTGCAGGCGGCGTCGTACTCGACCTCCTGCACGCTGTCGATGCTGGGGGCGTCACTGCAGACCGGGCAGTTGGGATCCTGACGTATCTCTACCTCGTCGAACGACATCTCCAGCGAGTCGTAGAACACCATGCGGCCGTCGAGCGACTCACCGATGTCGAGTACCCACTTGACGACCTCCGTCGCCTGTATGACTCCGACGACCCCAGGGAGGACTCCGATGACGCCGGCGGTCGCGCAGTTCGGCACCATGCCCTCGGGAGGCGCCTCTGGGAACATGCACCGGTAGCACGGTCCGTCTGGGTCGGTGAACGACGTTACCTGTCCCTCGAACTTGAAGATAGCTCCGTGGCTGAACGGCTTGTCCGCGAGGGTGCAGGCGTCGTTGACGAGGTACCTGGTGGCGAAGTTGTCGGTGCCGTCGACGACGAAGTCGTAGCTCTGTATCAGGTTCTCGATGTTGTTCGGCCCCAGCCGGAGGTCGTGTTTCTCCACCTCGACGTCGGGGTTCATCGTGTTCACGAAGTCCTCCGCGCTGTCGACCTTCTTCCTGCCGACGTCGTCGTCGCCGTGTATCACCTGTCTCTGGAGGTTCGACAGCTCGACCACGTCGTCGTCGACGATGCCGAGGGTGCCGACGCCGGCGGCTGCGAGGTACTGGATGATGGGTGCGCCGAGGCCGCCCGCTCCGATACAGAGGACACGGCTGTTGAGCAGGTCCTGCTGTCCGTCCGGACCCACCTCGTCGAGTATGATGT
>CAZXNG010000192.1:0-2804 GCA_964642065.1 uncultured Halobacteriales archaeon | reverse complement strand
CCACGGCCACGTCAACCTCTCCACACTCGCCGCCGAAGACAGCCCCGACTGGCGCGCGTGGCGGGAAGAACACGAGGACGACTACAACTCGCTCGAGGACGCCATCGACGCCTTCCTCGACGAAGCCATGGACTGGGAGGAGTTCCAGCAGAGTGTCGAAGGCGGCACCCGGTTCCTCGAGAACGTCGTCACGATGAGCGACTTCCCCATCGACGAGATCGAGGAGAAGGTCCGGGAGATGCGGAAGATAGGCCTCGGCATCATGGGGTTAGCGCAGCTGTACGTCCAGCTCGGAGTCCGGTACGGAGACGACCCCGCGAACGAGATAGCCAGGCAGCTGATGACGTACATCAACCACGAGAGCAAGCGCGCCAGCCACGAACTCGCGGAGGAGCGCGGGAGCTTCGACGAGTGGCACAAATCCAAGTTCGCGGACCCGACGGAGCACCGCGAGTGGTTCGAGCGCCAGACCGGGGAAAGCGCCGACGACTGGGAGGACGGCTTCGCCATACGGAACCACAACACGACGACGATAGCGCCGACCGGTACGACGTCGATGATAGGCAACACCACCGGAGGCTGCGAACCCATCTACAACGTCGCCTACTACAAGAACGTCACCGACGACGTCCAGGGCGACGAGATGCTCGTCGAGTTCGACGACTACTTCCTCCGAGTCCTCGAGGCGAACGACGTCGACGTCGACGCCGTCAAGCAGGAGGCGCAGGAGCAGATGGCGGCGAACGAGTTCGACGGCGTCGACGGCCTCGAAACCGTGCCCGACGCCATCGGAGAGCTGTTCGTCACCACCGGCGACCTCACGGCGCGGCAGCACGCCGCGGTGCAGTGCGCGTGCCAGAAGGGCGTCGACAGCGCGATATCCAAGACCGTCAACGCACCCCACGACAGCACCGCGGAGGACGCCCGCGAGATCTTCGAGTACATCTACGACAACGGCGGCAAGGGAGTCACCTACTACCGCGACGGCACGCGGTCGAAGCAGGTGCTGACGACGCGCGCCGACAACAAGGCCAGCGCCGACGAGTTCGAAGCCGAGGAGATAGAGGAGCTCGCGCAGGAGGCCATCGAGGAGGGAGAGTTCGACCTCGAAAGCCTCGTAGCCGACCTCGAAGCCGAGAGCGTCGAGCTGGCGGGAGTCGAAGCCGCTGCGGGTGAGACCACGCAGCCTGCGCCGCTCGGCGCGGACGACCTCGACCCCAGGCCGCGCCCCGACACCATAGGAGGGGCGACGCAGAAGATAGAGACGGGGTACGGAGGCCTGTACGTCACCATCAACGAATCCGAGGAAGGTCTGTTCGAGGTGTTCGCCACCATCGGCAAGAGCGGCGGATACACCGCGTCGTTCACCGAGTCCATCGCCCGACTGGTGTCTCTCTGCCTCCGTAGCGGCGTCCCACCGGAGCGCGTCATCGAGCAGCTCGAGGGCATCCGGTCGCCGAAGCCGACGTTCGACCGAGGCGAACAGATACACTCCGTCCCGGATGCGGTCGCGAAGGCGATGCGCCGGTACATCGAGGGCGACGTCGCGCCGAAGCAGAGTCAGCTACCCGTCGACGAACAGGGCCAGGTAGCGGAGGGCGAGGCGACGCGGAAGAAGCAGACCGACGGAGCCGGCACCGTCTCTCCGGACGCCGCCGGAGCCGGTGCAGGCACCGCCAGCGACGTCCAGGCCATCGTCGACGAAGGAAGGAACCCCGAGTGCCCCGACTGCGGCAGCATGCTCGTCTACGTCGAAGGCTGCGTGAAGTGCAACGACTGCGGATACAGCGAGTGCTGAGGTAGCCGGGGAATCTCGCTCCGCGACCTACCGGTTCCGCCGGAGCTCGTGCTGCGACACGTAACGCGCGACGTTCGTGTCACCTGTCTTCTCCGGACGCGTCCACATGTAGATCGGTATCACGAGTAGCGGCGTGAACATTACCGTGAACAGACTCCAGAGCTTCACAGTGGTGCTCCACGTCCTCGGGGTGTCGTAGCGATTCTGCACGTCCCTGACGATGCCCGTGAGAGCGAACACGTAGGAGAAGCCGCCGGCTATCCAGCCGGGCGCCTCCAGCACGGGCGTCGCGAGCGCCCCCGCCACGACGAACAACCCCAGCGCCAGCAGTTCGAGAACGACCGCTGCCTTCAGCATCGCGTCTCCCATCGATGGCAGAGAACGTGTATCGCGCGAAAAAACCTGTCGACCAGGCGGCGAGCGCCGGGGTAGCGCGTTAGAGACCTGTCCGTCGTCTCCACCCGCTGTCCCTGAACTTCAATACGAACCTCCTCCAAACGAAGGAACATGTCGGCGGCAGCTCCGGACCGGCACGACAGAGGCGTCCCCTACTACGTCTTCCTGGCGTCCGCCGCCGTCTTCTTCGTCTTCCTGTTCCCCCTGGAATGGGTGTACGGAGAACAGGAGACCGCGGTCGACCTCCTGCTCCCCGTCGCGTGGCTAGCGATGCCGGTCGCCGGATACCTCGACGTCCGAGGCATACGCGGGATGGAGGACGTCGACTGGAGGCCGCGGGGATGGCTCTGGGTTCTCGGGTTCCTGACGCCGATACTCAACCTCAGCGCCGCGGTACCCTACCTCCTCCGCAGGCACGAGAAGGCCGAACGACGCGAGAGCTGGGGGATCTGGTGGAGGCTGGCGCTCGCCGGCGCGGGTCTGCTGTTCCTCGTTCTGATGACGGGGTTCTTCGTCGAGGAGTACGTGTACGACGCCGCCGCGGTCGAGGAGCTCTTCACCGAGGCCACGGCGTTCGCGCTGGTCTTCAGTTCGGTTCTCTCACCCGTCG
>CAZXNG010000191.1:0-2829 GCA_964642065.1 uncultured Halobacteriales archaeon | reverse complement strand
GTCACGGGGTGTCGGGGCTGCCGGAGGTCGATGCCGTCCTCGTACTCCTTCAGGAGGTCGGCGAGGCTGAAGGCGTGGGTGAACTTGCCCATCAGCTCGTCCTGGGTGAACTCCTCCCGCGCAGCCTCCCAGAAGTCGTCCTTTGGGTTCTCGACGACCGGCTGGAGGTCCTCCGCTATCTTCTTCGCCCAGTCGTCGAGGTCGCGGGCGAACTGACGCTCCCGCGGGCCGTCGTAGTTCTGGTAGAAGTAGTCCCACTCGAGTATCTCGTCCCTGTACTCGTCGAAGTCGGCGTCGCCCTCCGACAGGTCCTCGGCGTACATGAGAACGAACTTGAACTTCTTGTTGTACGTCACCCGGAACTGCGCTATCTCCTGTCTGATGGGGTTCCTCAGCAGCCACTTGAACAGCCCGTTGAAAGGCAGGAAGCCGAGGCCGAGCACCGCCAACGGCTTGAACTTCTCGAGGCTCCCGTCTATCAGCTCGTTGACGAAGTAGTCGAGCTGGTTCTTGACGGCTTCTCTGGTCATGTTTCCACCTCATTTTTGGGCTAATTAACTCTTACGGCGGTTCACGCGTCGGTCGACGAACGACGGAGCTCGGACACGGACGTTCGGGCGTCGCGGTCGGCTTCGAAGCCCAAGGCCGCCAACTGAAAGAACTAACTTCGAGGAGACGTGTATACAGACGGGATGAAGAGCGTATCCGTCGACCCCGAAGACCTCGACGCCGGCGACGTGGAGATGTCCGAGACGCTGCGCGCCGCCGTCGACCGGGAGATGGAGTACCTCGAAGACAGAGGCGTGAAACAGCTGAGGATGCGGTGTCGACGTGGCTCCGACGAGGTCTACCAGGCGACGATACACGCGGGCGACGAGATGTACCGCCTCAGCGAACTGTCCCCCGGAAACGTCTCGCGCACGGTGTTCCGCAACCCGGAACGGAAGGGCGACGAGAACCTCGTCGGCGCACCCTCACAGGCTGAGGACGAGGAACCCGAGGAAAAAGAGGCAGACGTCGAAGACGCCGGAGATGCCGAGGACTCGGGGGAAGTCGGAGACTCCGACGGAGACGCTGGAGAGGCTGGGGACGCGGAGCCGGAGGAGGACGACGAAGACGAGGAAGCCGAGGACGACGAATCGGACGGTGACGAGGAGGACGCGGACGGGGTCGACGAGTCGGAGCAAGACCCGGAGGACGCCCAGGACGCCGGGGGAGCAGACGAGTCCGGGGATGTAGAAGGCGAGGAGGACGGCGCGGAGGGAGCCGGGGAGGACGGAGCCGGAGAAGAGGGTGACGAGGAGGACGGGGAGACCGGTGGCGCGGCCGACGACCAGCGAAGCTGATCTCGTCCACTGACGCCTCTCCTTCGGCGTGCGCCGTAGAGTTGCTCTTGCACCTTAGAGTCCCTATTCTTCTAGGTCAGAGGATCCCGGAGTTCAGACTCAGGACGTACACCTCTCCTCCGTACTCGACGTAGGCGCCGGGGATGGATGCGGTTCGACAGCTGGCGGGCAGCCTCTGATAAGCCCTGCTGACGGCGTAGAAAGACCGCTCGTCGTCGACTTCCACGGAGGCGCGGGCTTTCCCACCCTGTTCCCTCGACCTGTGGGCCCGACGTAGAGCCTGTTGGACCGGACCGACCTCGGATATAGCTTCGTGGTCGTGGGCGACGGCGTCGTCGTGTTGTTCTGCACCCTCCACGAGTTCGACGGCTTCCGCCTCGACGCTACCCTTCTGGAACTCGAAGTCGTCGGGGTCCACGCCGCCGAGGGACACGAGGAAAGCCAGGTAGACCAGCAGTTTGCGACGACCAAGGCTGCGGAGATCCATCGACTGGTCTACGCACCCATCTCGGTTAAGCCCTACGTACAGAGATTGATATCCCGGAAGAATCAGTCTATCCTGGTCAGCCTATCCCGTAGGTGACGAACGGAGCGATCACGTCGGCCTCAGCCCTCCCCGTGACGAGGACGCTTCTGCCGACCCTCCGGACCTCCTCCACCGAGCCGAGCTCTTCTCCCGCGTCCAGCTCCGCCGCCTCTTCGTCGACCTCTTCTCGGGAGCGGAAGACCGTGCAGTGAACGACCTCGACGTCCTCCTCCGCTATCGTCATCGACAGTCCCCCTGCGACGCCGGAACCTCCGGCGACGTCGGCGCCACTACTTCCCGCCAGAACGACGTCGGCTTCGCCGAGCAGCCGGAGAACCTCACGTAGATCTGCGTCGCTCTCCGGTCGACCGCCGGACTCTCCCGCGCCGGAGGCGAGGACACTGTGGAGCGTCTCGATGTCGGGGGCTTCCACGTAGAAGTTCGATTCGAGGTCGACGGCCCTCGACCCGTGGACCTCGAACCCGTGCAACACTTCGTCGGGTTCGGAGTCCAGAATCTCGGGGTCGAGGAGAGCGGACTCCTCGCCGGGGACGAACCTCTCGACGGACACATCCCCCGGCAGAACCACGGCTTCGGTCGTCACCACTTCGATACCGAGGAACCGGGATTCACCCGTCAGCACCGGCGCTATCCTCCGCGGCCTCACGTACTCCGACTGGTAGCTGTCGTCACCGGTCTCGTACAGCCACCGGCTGTAGTCCGGCAGCTCCCTGGAGTTCTCGTGGAGACACCCCGAGACACCCACACCTGCCGCCGCCGCGGCGGCCATGAACTCACGGCGGTTCACTGAAAGTTGTACGGGGCTGCGTCACAAATAACCTGCGTAGCAACGGGTCGCGGAGACC
The DNA here is from genome assembly GCA_964642065.1 of uncultured Halobacteriales archaeon. Taxonomy (GTDB): domain Archaea; phylum Halobacteriota; class Halobacteria; order Halobacteriales; family Halorutilaceae; genus JAQZDA01. The sequence goes on along the minus strand of CAZXNG010000191.1, from coordinate 91 downwards.
ACCCGCAACTGACTGTCGATGAAGAGCTCCTCCAGTACAGATAGTCGAGATCATCGGGTGAAAGAATATATTTACTTGCAGGTTCCGCACA
>CAZXNG010000190.1:0-2835 GCA_964642065.1 uncultured Halobacteriales archaeon | reverse complement strand
CGAGAACTCTGGAGTCGTCGCCGAGGTGTCCCTCTACCACCAAACTAGCTCTGGGTTCTGCCGCTTCGCCTGGCTCGACGCGGAACGCCGCACCTGGGCCGATGTCTTCCTTCTCAAGCACCAGCGTCTCGGGGCCAGCGGGTCTCCATCTACCCGACCGCACGGCGCTGGAGTTCTCGAAGCCGGTGACCGTCAGTCGGTCCACGTTGCCGGCGACGACTACGTTGACGGTTAGGCCGTGTCCATCCCAGTCAGACGTCAGAGTCGCCTTCGGTGGCTCCTGAGCGCCCGAGCTGGTCACGTACATCGCGAACACAGCGGACAGGAGCAGTATCGACAGCAGGAGAACGAACACCGACACGGCCGTCGACTGCGCTTTATCGTGCTCAGGGTAGTTCTTCGACATAGTCTATCTACGGTATACAGGGGGATAACAGAGCGGCCTATACTGATGCGCCCCGCTGTCGGACGTGGTTATGAATATTCGTTCAGCGCACCCGAATGTAGTTCCGAGGTCTCAGGGTTCGTAGACCTCTTGCACTTTTATAGTCTCCTGTGCGTCTTCGCTGTACCCAACGACGGTTAGAGTTCCTCCGAACTCCACGGCTTCGCCAGGCTTGTACTTTGCAGTGGAACCGACTCCGACGTCCTCGCCTTCGAGGAAGAGTTTGTCGCCGTCGACGGCCTTCCAACTGTTAGAATCTACCTCTGAGGCATTGGCGAATCCTTTGACCTCGATGCGCTCAACGGAGTCTGCAGATACGACGTTGATGGTCACCACTGGCCCGGACTTGCTGAAGGATACGCCGGCGTTGACGGGGTCGTCCTGCTCGCCTATGCTCGTCGCCAGTCCTCCGACGAGCGCGGCTAGAACCATGGTTATGGCCACGAGGACGATGACTCCGACTGCTGTCGAAACCGCGGTTTCAGCTTCCTCTCCCTTCAAGCTAGCCCCTCCCCTCGGGCTCTACTGTCAGCCAATTCTTTTTATGCAACTTAAATATTAGGCTCCAGGGGGGTCTCTGGCCGACCTCCAGAGTCTCGTGAGAAGCCGGATATAGATGCACGAGACGGCTCTCTAACTCGTTCGAATACCCGCCCACACGTCGTAAACCGTGAGCCTATTATCCCCCTAACCGCAAGTACGCGCTAATGCCTACACGTCAGGACCTGGACAAAGTTCTTCTAATCGGTTCCGGACCCATCGTCATCGGACAGGCGGCGGAGTTCGACTACTCCGGCAGCCAGGCCTGTCGGGCGATTCGGGAGGAGGGCATCGAAGTCGTGCTCGTCAACAGCAACCCCGCGACCATCATGACCGACCCCGAGATTGCGGACGAGGTCTACCTCGAACCTCTCGAACCCGAGTACGTCGAACGGATAATCGAGAAGGAAGAGCCCGACGCCCTCATCAGCAGCCTCGGCGGACAGACAGGTCTCAACGTCAGCGCTCAGCTCGCTGAACAGGGCGTCCTCGGGGAGTACGACGTCGAGCTCCTGGGGACGAGCCTCGAGACCATCCACATGAGCGAGGACCGCCAGCAGTTCGCGGAGTTCCTCGACGACGTCGGCGAAGACACAGCGCGCAGCATGACCGTCGAGTCCGTCGACCAGGTCGACGAGGTCGTCGACGAGTTCGGTCTCCCCGTCATCATGCGCACCACCTACACCCTCGGAGGCAGCGGCAGCGGCGTCGTCCGCAGCCGTGAGGAGCTGGAGAACAAGGTCGAGAAAGGTATCGAGCTCTCTATGACCGACGAGGTCACCGTCGACGAGAGCATAGAGGGCTGGAAGGAGTTCGAGTACGAGGTCATCCGCGACAAGAACGACACGACGATCACCATCTGCAACATGGAGAACATCGACAAGATGGGAATCCACACCGGGGAGTCCACCGTCGTCACCCCGAGCCAGACCATCAGCGACGACGTCCACCAGCGGATGCGCTCCACGGGCATCCGCGTCATCCGCGCGCTCGGCATCATCGGAGGCTGCAACATACAGCTCGCTTACAACGACGCGACGGACGAGATAAAGGTCGTCGAGGTCAACCCCCGCGTCTCCCGCAGCAGCGCGCTGGCGTCGAAGGCTACGGGATACCCCATCGCCCGCGTCACCGCGAAGATAGCGGTGGGGAAGACGATGGACGAGATAGAGAACGACATCACGAAGGAGACGCCGGCGTCGTTCGAACCCACCATCGACTACGTAGTCACCAAGATTCCGAGATGGCCGTTCGACAAGTTCGAGGGCGTCGACCGCACCATCGGCAGCGCGATGAAGAGCACGGGCGAGGTGATGTCTATCGGCCGGACGTTCGAGGAGTCGATGAAGAAGGCGCTCCGCGGCCTCGACATCGTGGAACCCGAGTTCGACTCCGACGAGGAGGTCCGACGTTACCTGGAGACCCCGACGGACATCCGGATGTTCGCCGTGATAGAGGCGTTCCGCCGTGGCTTCGACGTCGAAGAGGTCGTGGATCTCACGGACTTCGACCGCTGGTACGTCGCCCGGATGAAGAAGATAGTAGAGATGGAGGAACGTCTCGCCGACGAGGGGGCGACCGAGGACGCCGTCAGGGAGGCGAAGCGGCTGGGCTTCACCGACGAGGAGATAGCGGAGCAGGTCGGCGAGAGCCGCGCCGAGGTCGAGGAGAGCCGCGGCGAAGCCACGTACAAGATGGTGGACACCTGCGCAGCGGAGTTCGAGGCGGAGACCCCGTACTACTACAGCAGCTGGGAGTCCGTCGACGAGGTCAAGGAGACCGAGGGTGACAAGGTCCTCATCGTCGGGGCGGGACCCATCCGTATCGGACAGGGCGTCGAGTTCGACTAC
>CAZXNG010000189.1:0-2863 GCA_964642065.1 uncultured Halobacteriales archaeon | reverse complement strand
TTCGACTGGGGGAAGATGCCCGACGAGATACCCGGGAAGGGCGCCAGCCTCTGCACCATGGGCGCCTACAATTTCGAGCTGCTGGAGGACGAAGCCGTCTCCACGCACTACCGCGGCGTCGTAGACGACGGCGACAGGGCGCGCCTGAGCCAGATGGATCAACCGCCGACGGAGATGGAGGTCGACCTCGCCCAGGTACCCGACCTCCCGCACACCGACGGAGGCTACGACTACGAAGCCTTCCACGACGAAGCCGGAGACTGCTACCTCGTCCCGCTGGAGATAGTGTTCCGGAACGCCGTACCCGTCGGCTCCTCCCTACGCAGCCGCCGCACGCCGGAGGAGGTCGGACTCGACCTCGCGGAGTGGCCGGACGAACACGTCGAACTCGACGAGCCCGTGGTCGAGTACTCTACGAAGTTCGAGGAGAAGGACCGGTACCTAACCGAGGACGAAGCACGCGACATAAGCGGACTCGACGACCTCGCGCCGCTCAGGGAGACTGCGGAGGAGGTCAACCGCGTCGTCACCGGCCGCGCCGACGACGTCGGCTTCACCCACCTCGACGGCAAGATAGAGTGCGTCTACCACCGTGGCGATGTCCTCGTGGCCGACGTAGCCGGCACCTTCGACGAGAACCGGTTCCTCTATGACGACCTCCAGCTGAGCAAGGAGTACGTCCGACAGCACTACAAGCGGTACGACCCCGACTGGGTCGCAGCCGTCGAGGAGGCGAAGCACGACGCGGAAGAGCAGGGAGTCGCCGACTGGCGCACGCTCTGTGACGTCGAGCCGAAGCCGCTGTCGGAGGAGCTGGTGCAGCTGACCTCCGACATCTACCGCAGCGGCTGCGACAGGTACACCGGCGGCGACCGGTTCGACGCGCCGTCGCTCGACGACGTAGTCGACCGCGCGCGGAAGCTAGAGTAAGTTCACGGTTGGACCGCAGGAGGGTCTTATGGGTCGCTGTGCCAGCAAAGAGAAGATGTAATACAGCGCCGCCGCGAACACCCCGGCGATGAGCTACAGGGCCACGGTGCGGGTCGCGTTGAAGGACGGCGTCCTCGACCCCGAGGCGAAGACCATCGAGCGGTCGCTCGGCCGACTCGGCTTCGACGTCTCGGACTTCGACACCGTCGAGGAGTACGAGTTCACCGTCGACGCCGAGGACGAGGACGCCGCGCGGGAGGAGACGGAGGCGATGTGCGAGCGCCTGCTCGCCAACCCCGTGATACACGACTACACTGTCGAGGTGGAGGCGCAGTGACCACCGTCGGAGTGGTGAGCTTCGGCGGCTCGAACTGCGACCGCGACGTCGCGAAGGCCGTCCGAAGGCTCGACATCGACGCGGAACCCCGTGTCGTCTGGTACAAGGACTCGCTCGACGGCTGCGACGCCGTCGTTCTGCCCGGAGGCTTCAGCTACGGCGACTACCTCCGCGCCGGAGCCATCGCCGCGGAGGCCCCCATCATGGACGAGGTCAGGGAGATGGCCGCCGACGGCGCACCGGTGCTCGGAATCTGCAACGGCGCACAGATACTCTGCGAAGCCGGCGTCGTCCCGGGCGCTTTCACCGACAACCTGTCCGCGAAGTTCCAGTGCCAGCCGACGAAGATACGCGTCGAAGACCCTGACACGCCGTTCACCCGACGGTACGAGGAGGGCGAGGTGCTCGACGTGCCTATCGCGCACGCCGAAGGCCGGTACGTCGCAGGCGAAGACGACGTGGACGACGACGGCGCGGTCTTCCGGTACGTCGACGACGACGGCGAGGCGACGGATGACGCGAATCCCAACGGGAGCGAGGACAACCTCGCCGGTGTGTCCGGCGACCGGTCGAACGTGGTCGCGATGATGCCGCACCCCGAACGAGCGAGCGACACGTTGCTCGGCAGCGAAGACGGCCGACGGCTGTTCGAAGGCATGGTCGAGGTGGCGGGCGAGTGAACCGACGCGCGGAGCGGGGGACTCGAAACTCATATGCCGGCGGCCGCCGCAGGTTCCGGCGATGATAGACGTCGCCGTCAACGGCTACGGAACCATCGGGAAGCGCGTCGCCGACGCCGTCGCAGAGCAGGACGACATGCGGGTCGTCGGCGTCGCGAAGACCCGTCCGAACTTCGAGGCGCGCAACGCCGTCGACCGCGGCTACCCTCTGTACGCCGCCGTCGAGGACCGCGCCGACAGGTTCGAGGAAGCCGGCGTCGAGATAGAGGGACTGGTCGACGAGATGCTGGAGCGCACGGACGTCGTCGTCGACGCGACGCCGTCGGGCGTCGGCGCGCAGAACAGCCAGATGTACGACGACCACGACGTCAAGGCGCTGTACCAGGGCGGCGAGGACGCCGACGTCGCGGAGAAGAGCTTCAACGCCTCCGCCAACTACGGCGACTGCGTCGACGCCGACTCGCTGCGAGTCGTAAGCTGCAACACCACGGGTCTCCTCCGCGTGCTTCACCCGCTGGAGCGCGACCACGGCGTCGGCAAGGTGCGCGCGACGCTGGTGCGCCGCGGCGGCGACCCCGCGCAGCACGGACGTGGCCCCATAAACGACATACTGCCGAACCCCGTCTCCATCCCGTCGCACCACGCTCCGGACGTCCGGACGGTGATGGATGTCGACATCACGACGACGGGGTTCAAGGTGCCGGCGACGCTGATGCACGTCCACGCGCTCAACGTCGAGACCGGGGCGTCGCGCGCGGAGGTGATGGAGACGCTGGAGGGCGAGAGCCGCGTCCGGTTCGTGGAGCCCGACGACGGCGTCGAGAGCGCCGAGGAGGTGAAGGAGATGATTCTCGACGAGGGACGTCCGCGCGGGGACGCGTGGGAGAACGTGGTCTGGCGGGAGAGCGTCTCCGTC
>CAZXNG010000188.1:897-2865 GCA_964642065.1 uncultured Halobacteriales archaeon | reverse complement strand
CCTCGCCGTACATGGCGCTCTGGGAGGACGACGACCACGCCGTCGTGTCGTCCAGTCCGGAGCTCCTTCTGGAGAAGCAGGGTGACGTCGTCCGCACCCGCCCGATAGCCGGCACCCGTCCCCGGGGGGAGGGAGAGGTGGACGAGGAGCTCAGGAGGGAGCTGGAGGCGAGCGAGAAGGAGCGCGCAGAACACTCGATCCTCGTAGACCTCGAGCGCAACGACCTGGGGAAGGTAGCGGAGCCCGGTACCGTGGAGGTGACGGAGCTCATGGAGACGGTGCCGTACAGCGAGGTACGCCATCTGGAGTCCACCGTGGAGGCCCGGGCGACCGACGCATCCCCGGTGGAGGCGCTCCACGCGGTCTTCCCCGGCGGCACCGTCACCGGTGCGCCGAAGCCCCGCACCCTTGAGATAATCGAGGAGGTGGAACCCGTTCGCCGTGGACCCTACACTGGTTCGCTCGGCTGCTTCAGGTGGGACGGCGACGCCACGTTCAACATACTCATCCGGACTCTGGTCAAGGACGGCGACTCTGTACACCTCCAGGTCGGCGGCGGCGTAGTGCACGACTCGGACCCCGCCGCCGAGTACCGCGAGACCCTCCACAAGGCGCGCGCGGTGGTGGATGCGCTCGGTGCCGACGTAGACCAGCTGGAGGATGGCTCTGTTGTGGAATCCGGGGAGGTCGAACCCCGTTGATATCAGTCGTCGACAACTACGACTCCTTCAGCCACAACCTCGAGCAGTACCTCGGCGTCCACGTAGACGTCGAGGTCGCCCGCTACACCGAGCCGCCGGAGGACGCCGACGGAGTCGTCTTCAGCCCGGGGCCCGGGAGACCGGACGACCACCCCGTGATGTCGGAGGCGCTGGAGGAGCTCGACGTACCCGTGCTCGGAGTCTGCCTCGGCCACCAAGCGGTGGTCGAGCACTACGGCGGAACCGTGGAGTACGCCGGCGAGGTCGTCCACGGCAAGACCTCGATGGTGGAGCACGACGGCCGCGGCCTGTTCGAGGGTCTGTCTTCGCCGATGGAGGTCGGACGGTACCACTCACTCGTCGTCGGCTGCGTCCCCCGGGAGCTCGAGGTGGTGGCGGAGGGCGCTGGCGAGGTGATGGCGGTGCGCCACCGCAGCGAACCCGTCTACGGCGTCCAGTTCCACCCCGAGAGCATCCTGACGCCGGAGGGTGAAAGACTCGTCGAGAACTTCGTCGAGGTCGTGGAGGACTACCGATGAAGCTCTACGAAACTCGTCTCGACGACGCCGAAGCGGCGGAGCTGCTGGACACCGTGGCCGAAGACGTCGAGGTGGGGCGAGCCAGGGTCGTCGGGCTGGCGGACGCGCTCTCCGCGGCCGACGCGGAAGCCTTGGACCGACTGCTCGACGTCGACAGGGAGTACGTCGACGAGGAGATAGAGCTAGAAGACGGCGAGACTTCGGCCCTCGCCTCGCTGCTGCCCGGCGCGATGCGCGTCGTGCTGGCGTCACCTGGGGGACCGGTGTTCGTCAGGTACGACGACGACACCACGTTCTTCGTCGCAACACCGGAGGTCGCCGAGAGGTACGGTGCCGAGGAGGCGTCCGACGCGGGCGACCGCGGCGTGGTCCGGGAGATGCAGGCGGACGCCGAGGCCTACGAGGCGCTGGAGGACGGATGACCCGCGACGACCTTGGGGACGAGACCGAGGTCTGGGTGGAGCGAGGTGAGGTCTCCGCGCTGGACCGCGGCCTGCTGTACGGCGACGGCGTCTTCGAGACCTTCAGGTGCTACGACGGCGGGGTCGCCTTCCTCGACCGCCACCTAGACCGCCTCCAGACGGCGCTCGACGCCGTCGGGATAGAGGAGGGAGTGACCGGTTGTACGCCAATGAGAACTTTCCGCGTGAAGTAGTGGAGTCATTGCGAGCTTTGGGACACGACGTTTTAACGGTATTGGAAGCGGGGAATGCCGGCCAGGGGATTAG
>CAZXNG010000188.1:0-887 GCA_964642065.1 uncultured Halobacteriales archaeon | reverse complement strand
GACCGCCTCCAGACGGCGCTCGACGCCGTCGGGATAGAGGAGGGAGTGACCGGTGCTCGCGTCGCCGAAGCCGTCGACAGACTGACCGGTGGCTTCGACCCAGACGACGCCTACCTCAGGGTCACCGTGACCCGCGGCGCGAGAGACGGTCTGCTGGATCCCACGGAGACCCAGCCGACGGTCGTCTGGAAGGCGAAGCCCCTGACACGTCGGCGGTACCCCCCCGCGGGTGTGGAGACGACGGAGGTTCAGCGGCCATCGGGCGTCGCCGGACGTCACAAGACTCTGAACTACCTCCAGAACGTCCTCGCGCGACACCGTTCCGACGCCGACGAAGCTCTGATGCTCGACTCCTCCGGTGCGGTCGCCTCGGGCTCCGTCTCCAACGTCTTCACGGTGGACGGCGACGTGGTCACGACGCCGGGGCAGGAGGTTCGCCGCGGCGTCACCCGTGAGGTGGTGCACGAGGTCACCGAGGACCTCGGGTACGACACCAGGGAATCAGAGGTGGAGCTGGAGGCGGCCGACGAGGTCTTCCTGACCAACACCACCTGGGGCGTCCGGCCTGTGGAGCTCGTCGACGGCCGGAAGGTCTCCGGCCACGAGGTGACGGAGGAGCTGCAGAGGGCTTACCTCGAGAGAGCTCTGGGGGGTGAAGAACCCCCCCGGCGGTAATCGGACCCGGGCCACGGTTTACCAGGCCGTCGATTCCACGTGTCGGACAGATAGCACGAGACCAGCATCGATGATGCGGACGTCTTCCGGAACGGTTCGCGCCTCGGGGTCGGTGGGCTGCCGGATGCCTTCGTCCAGCTCGTCGGCGACCGGGCCGTGGTCCACCTGCCCGCGGACGAACTCGAACCCGGCAAGACCGAGGACCTCCATAT
>CAZXNG010000187.1:0-2882 GCA_964642065.1 uncultured Halobacteriales archaeon | reverse complement strand
GGCCTCGCTCTCCGAAACGTCGGCGACCTCCTCCACCTCCTCCGCCGTGAGGTCGAGGCTCCGAACGATCTCCGCGCCAGCCTCGTCCTGCAGCAGCATCTTGAGGTAGGGGAAGGCGACGTCGCGGGCGTCCGCCATCGACATCAGGGAGCCCTCGCCGACCTTCCGCGCTGCGCCGTCCCGTAGCTCGCGGCTCTTCTTCGTCTGCCCGAGCTTCCTCCACGCCGCGGGGAAGCCGTACCGCGTCCAGCCGCCCTTGGACTCCCTCCGTGCCGTGTGGACGCCGCCGACCATGGCGTCATTGGCGTACCTCCAGAGCGAGTAGTTCTGCGTCGCTATCGTGCGGCCGAGGTAGACGTCGGCGCGTGACAGCCACCGGTATCCGTCGACGAGCTCCTGACCCGAGTAGACCTTCGGCATCCCCTCGTCTATCCAGTGGACGAGGTCGTCCGGCGTCTCGTCCACGTCCATGACCTCTCGGAGAGCGGCGTCGAGGCTGTCGCCCTTGAACAGAGTGTCGAGGAAGCCCCATATCTCCTCCTCGCGGTCGCGCGACCCCGTGGCCTCTACGTCCTCCTCCGACAGGTGGCTGCGTCCCTCGGCGAGAGCCTGGAGGTCGTTCAGCGCCCCCCGGAGGTCGCCGCTGTTCTCCTCCGCGATGGCGTCGAGCGCGCCGTCGTCGTATCCGACGCCCTCCTCGTCGAGGATGTCGCGGAGCACGGGGACGATGGAGCGCTTGGTGACGTCTCCGAACTCTATCTTCCGGCAGGCGCGCTTGAGCCCGCCGCTCATCTCCCGCTCCTCGTTCGCGATGAGCACCATCGGCTGCTGCGCCTCCTTCGCTATCTCCGTCAGCGCCTGGCTTCCTCCGCGGTCGGCGTTGCCGTGTAGGTTGTCTGCTTCGTCGAGCACGATGAGGGTGCGGCCGCCGCCGAGCCCCTGACTCTGCGCGGCTTCTCCCGCCACGGCCTGGACCCCGTCGGCTGTGCGGCTGTCGCTGGCGTTCTGCTCGACCACCCGCCAGCCCATGTCGTTCGCCAGCGCGTGCACCGCGCTGGTCTTCCCCACTCCTGGCGCGCCGTAGACGAGCGCGGGTTCGCGGTGCTCCTCCCACGTCTCCGCCCAGTCCTTCAGCTCGGAGACGCTTTTGTCGTTGCCGCGGACGTCGGAGAGGGTTTCCGGCCGGTACTTCTCCGTCCACTCGGTCATCCTGTCGTCGACCTCAACGTTCCTCTGCCGCGTGGAAGTCCCCGACCTCGAGGCCGTTCCGAGTTACGAGCCCGCTCTCCGCCACCTCGTACCTGTCGTCGTCGGTTACGACGGCGGTGGGTCCGCGGTCGTGGACGTCCCGGACCTGTCCGACGACGCTCTCCATCTCACCGGTCTCGTGGCTGCTGTAGGTGAGCTTCACCCGGGTTCCGTCGTTGGGTCCGTTGTCGTATATGCTGTTGAAGTCGCCCGGCGTCACATACTCTTCCTGGGGCATGTTCTCTCGTCCTAGGTTACGGTGAATCGACTCTTAAGGTTTCGTGTCCCCTGTCGAGGCTCCGTCGACCTCGGTGTTTCTTCCTTTGTTCGACCGCACCCCTCCCGCCGATGTTACGATATTCGTAGGGAACTCTACGGTAAATGTGCCGCGACGAACATGGTGTGTCAGAGGGGACAATATATGTCGTTTTGTTCATGTTCCTGCCGGAGCACGCGGGCAAAACACGCGTAGAACTCTCTATGCTCTGTTTCGCTTTTCGTAGGAAACGAGCCATCTTCGAAACCCCTTTATACACGCGTACACGCGTATCAAGGTAGAGCCGCATGGACGGAACCGACGCCGAGATACTCGAGATACTGAAGCGGGACGCCCGCACGCCCTACACCGAGGTCGCCGAAGAGATTGGCGCCAGCGAGGGCACCGTCCGCAACCGCGTCCAGAAGATGGAGGACGAGGGCGTCATACGCCGGTTCACGGTATCCACGAGCGTCGGCAACGTGCGCGCCATGATAGAGATAGAGGTCGACATAGACGTCGAGACCAGCGAGGTCAGCGGCGAGATAGCCGGCTGGGAGGGCGTCGACTTCGTCTGGGAGGTCAGCGGCGAGGAGGACATCGTCGCAGTCGTCGATGTCGCCAACACCAGCGAGGTAAACGACCTCGTCACCCGGGTGCGCGCGCTCGACAACACCGTCGACACCGAGACGCGGCTGATACTCGACGAGAAGATAGAGGATAACACATGACAGCAGAATGCCCCGTATGCGGAGCAGAGGTAGAGCCAGAATGGGAGGTAGAGCGCGGAGAGATAATCGACTGCGGAGACTGCGGCGCCGAGCTAGAGGTCATGGAAGCCGACCCCCTCGACCTCGAGGAGGCGCCGGAGCTAGAGGAGGACTGGGGAGAGTAACGTGGACGTCGGCTTCGTCTGTTCGCGCGTCCGCAAGGACGAGAAGCTCCTGCTCGACGAGCTACGCGGCCGCGGCCACGAGGTCACGAAGATCGACCCCCGTCGCGGCAGCCTCGCGCTCGACGGACCCCACCTAGACGACCTCGGCGGGGGAGACGCCGAAGCCGACGTCGACCACCTCGATGTCGCCGTGAACCGCGAGATGAGCCAGAGCCGCGGCCTCTACACGGCGCGCTACCTCGAGAGCTACGGCGTACCCGTCGTCAACAGCCACTCGACGAGCGAGATATGCATGGACAAGGTCGAGACGTCGCTCGCGCTCGAGGAAGCCGGCGTCGCGACGCCTGAGACCCGCGTCGCCTACACCGAGGACAGCGCGGTCGACGCCGCCGAGGACCTCGGCTACCCCGTCGTCGTCAAGCCGGTCGTCGGTTCGTGGGCGCGGCTGCTCGGCAAGCTCAACGACCGCGACGCGGCCGAAGC
>CAZXNG010000186.1:0-2904 GCA_964642065.1 uncultured Halobacteriales archaeon | reverse complement strand
GACCCCTACGGGACAGCGTCCTAAGCGCTGCGCCGTTGGCCTGGCTTGGCTACCCACGCGCGGTTCACGGTAGGACTGCGTCGGGGTTTAACGGTTGCGGAGTACCGTACCGTTCATGTCGCGCTGGAACCTCTACCTCCGACATGGCTGGAAAGATGCTGAACGCCCTCGCGGGCGCGCTGGTAGCGGTGTTTCTGAGCTTCGTGCCGTTCTCGACGGTTTTGGGCGGAGCAGTGGCGGGGTACCTGAACGGTGAAGACGGAGTTTCGACCGGGGCTCTCGCGGGTATGTTCGCCGCTGCACCCCTCGTGGCTCTGGCGTCCCTTTTCGGTCTGGGCTCCGTGGTGCTGCCTCCCGCTCTCGCGGGAATCGGTGGTGTGCTGTTCGTGTTGTTCGCGCTGGTAGTGGTGTTCTACGCCGTCCTGCCTGCAGCGGTGGGTGGCTGGCTGGGCGCGGCGGTGGCGGACTAGTGAGAGCGAGGAATCGGGAGCGTTCCGGCCGAGATTTGAACTCGGGTCACAGGCTCCGCAAGCCCGTAGGATAGTCCACTACCCTACCGGAACTCGCTCGATGGTTCCACGCCGTAGATGAAAAGGCTACCGGAAGAACACCACGACAGCGCGGTTGCGAGGCTATAACATCCTCGGCATCCAAGCCGGGACAGATGCTGGAGATAGACGGAAGCCACGGCGAAGGCGGCGGCCAGGTGCTGCGGACCGCGCTCGCAATCTCTGCAGCTACGGGGACCTCCGTAGTCGTCGACAACGTCCGGGGCGAACGCGACCCCGCGGGTCTGAAGCCCCAGCACCTCGCAGCGGTCAGGCTTCTCGCCGACATGGCTGACGCAAAAGTTGAGGGGGACGAGACAGGCAGCGAGAGGGTGGTTTTCGAGCCACAGCAGGTCTCGCCCGGCCGTTACAGCGTCGACATAGGTACCGCCGGCAGCGTGACTCTGGTGGCGGGCGCCGGGTTGCTCGCGGCGGCTACAGTGGACGGCGAAGTAGAGCTATCTGTCCAGGGCGGCACTGACGTCAGATGGAGCCCAACCTACGACTATCTAGAGAACGTCACGTTGCCGCTGCTCGAGAAGGCCGGAGTCGACGCCGACGCCCGGCTCGTGAGACGAGGACACTACCCCGAAGGCGGTGGAGAGATCGAAGTAGAGGTCGCGGAACCAGGTATGGAGCCGCTGGAGATACCGGAGCGCGGCGACCTCCGCCGGGTCCGGGGTCGCGTCCACGTTTCGAACCTGCCGACGCACGTCGCGGAGAGGATGGCGGAGTCGGCGTGCGAGAACTTCGAGGACGTAGCCGTCCCCGTGGCGATAGAGGAGGTCGAGCAGGATGCTACGTCGACGGGTACTTCGATCACCCTGTGGGCGGAGTACGAGAACACGGTGCTCGGTGCGTCCGCGCTCGGCGAGCGCGGTGTGCCCGCCGAGGACGTCGGTGAACGAGCCGCCCGCAGGCTGAAGGACGAGATGGAGGCCGACGGCACCGTAGACCGTTACGCCGCCGACCAGCTGGCGCCGTTCGTAGCCCTCGCCGGCGGCGGATACACGGCGCCCGAGGCCACCCCCCATTTGGAGACCTGCGTCTGGCTCTGCCGGCAGTTCCTCGACGCCCCCGAGATAGCGGGTCGACGGGTTCTCAACCGGTAGGAATGTTAACCCTGCGTCCGTGGTCGAAGCTATGAAGGAGCTGATGCTGGCCGCTCTCCGCGGCGAACGCACACGTCGCCCTCCCGTCTGGCTGATGCGTCAGGCCGGCAGGTACCTCCCGGAGTACCGACGGGTTCGCGAGGACATCTCGTTCAGGGGGGCGATAGAGGACCCCGAGACCGCGGAGGAGATCACGATGCAGCCGTGGCATCGGTTCGAGCCCGACGCCCTCGTGATATACAGCGACATCCTGACGGTGCTGGAGCCTATGGGCTGGAGCTACCGTCTCGAAGAAGGCGTCGGGCCCGTCGTCGACGAACCGGTGGAGAGGCTGGAGGACGTCGACGAGGTACGAACGGGGTTCGATGTCACCGAAGATCTCGACTACGTCGGTGACGTCGTCGAACGGGTCAGCTCGAACGACGCGGACGCCGCCACACTGGGGTTCGCCGGTGGACCTTACACGCTGGCGTCCTACGTCGTCGGTGAACCTGGAGACAGGGACGCGGTCCGGAGGTTCCGCGCCCGACACCCGGAGGCGTTCGGGGAGCTTCTCGACGCGTTCACCGACGTCGTCGCCAGATACCTACGGTTTCAGGTCGAAAGAGGAGCCGACTGCGTCCAGCTCTTCGACACCTGGGCGGGGACGCTGACGCCCGACGACCACCGAGAGCTCCTCGTGGACCGTCACCGTCGTATCTTCGACGCGGTGGACGCACCTTCCATCGTGTTCAGCAGGAACAGTGCCGGTCGACTCGGCGAGCTAGAGGCTGGCGGCGCCGACTGCGTCAGCGTCGACTGGACCGTCGACATGGAGACAGCGCGTCGGGAGCTCGGCGACACCCCGGTGCAGGGCAACCTCGACCCCACGGACCTGTTCGGCTCCGGCGACTACGTCGAACGCCGCACCCGGGAGGTTGTGGAGGAAGCCGGGGACAGCGGCCACGTGCTGAACCTCGGTCACGGTGTGATGAGGGATACGCCTGTGGAGAACGTCGAAAGGTTCGTCGAGACCGCGAAGGACTGCACGCGGTAGCGCTTCTCCGGCGCTCTACACGGGGTCGACGGTGACGGTGCGGCCCTGATCGTAGGCGTCCTCTAACGCCTCCGCTATCTCGCTGCCCCTGCTGACCTTGACATCGCCTTGACGTCCGACGGTCGCGGTGAACAGGTACTCGCCGTCGGCTTTCACCTCGACCGTCTCGCCGCTCATGTCGTCGAGGTCGAGTATGACGTGGTTGTCG
>CAZXNG010000185.1:0-2907 GCA_964642065.1 uncultured Halobacteriales archaeon | reverse complement strand
CGAAGGCTATGGAGACGAGGCCGTGGGTGACGCGGCCCTCGTAGACGTTGCCGGCGCCGTAGAGGTAGAAGGCCAGCGTCATCAAGGTGAAGAACGTGAGTCCGAGCGCGAGGTGAGGGACGTAGTAGCTGAGGTTGACGAAGCCGAGTAGGAACATGCAGAACACGCCGACCCAGAGCGACGCGACTCCGAGCTTCTCGAGGGTGTTGTTCGCCGTGAACGCGAGCACGAGTCCGAAGGGGAACGCCGCGACTCCGGTGAGCACGATGGCTCCGTTGAACAGCCAGGACGCGGCGCCCTCCGCGACGCCGAGGTGGGAGATACCGTGTTCGAGCGGCTGGAACTCCGGCGCTATCAACGCCGCGGCGACGACGCCGACGACGCCGACGGCGGGCGCGAGCACGGCGCAGCTCAGCATGAAGCCGCCTGGGAGATAGTTCTTCATGGAGCCACATTCGGAGAGCTATCTTATAAGTCTAACACCTGTGTGAGCGGGTTTAGATGAAGGCGGACGAAAACCCGACTGAACTCTAGCCAAGGGCCGGATTTGAACCGGCGGTGGGCGGCTCTGCAGGCCGCTGCATTAGGCCGGACTCTGCCACCTTGGCGCGTCCTACTGTTCGATGTCTTCGGATTAAAAACCTGTCTTTCCGGGGGTGAGAGGGGGAGCCTAAAGCGAGCTCCGTTCCCATAGCTTCTGTCGCCGTCCGGTGGTCGAAGTGGACGTTCGTAATACCCTTCGACTGCGAAGGCGAGTAGGTTCACGTGTTGCGATACGTGGGTTGAAGTACCTGAGTTCCGTAGATGGGTTCCTATGTCGCGGACGCTCTGCGACCGTCGCTGGGGAACAGCTACGGGGGAGTGGTGACGCTCGATGACGCCTAGGTTCGTCGGAGACGTCGAGGGCAGAGTCCTCCTGAACTACAGGGTTGACGTCGAGGAGCTGGAGGCCGTGCTGCCGGAGGCGTTCCACCCCGTCGAGGTCGACGACGGCGTCGGCGTTGGAGGCGTCTGCGCGTCGACTATCCGAGATCTACGTCCGGGCGCGGCGCCCGAAGCTCTGAGCGTGTCGACGGTGAACACCAGCCATAGGATAGCGGTCGTGTGGAAGGAGGACGACGACGTCCGTCGGGGGAGCTACGTGACCCGCCGGGACGTCGCCGGCAGGCTGAAGGCTCTCGCCGGAGGAGCCGTGCTCCCGGGGGTGGTGCGGCCGGCACGGATAACCGTGGACGTCAACGCGGACGGAGGCCGGTACTACGTCAGAGCCGACTGCCGGGACGAGTTCGTGAGGCTGAGAGCGGATGAGTCGAACGCGCTCGACGATGAGTCGCTGTTCTCGCAGCCGGGAGACGTGCTCGACGTGTACGAGGACGAAGAGGTGGCGTACTCAGGTTCGCCCGGCAGCTTCGAGTCTGTGAGGTCCGGCTGCATCGACTCGAATCTCCGGCCGCTGAAGGTGGAGAAGGCGAGGTCGAGCTTCTTCGAGAAAATGGGCGGCGAGTTCGACAGCGCGCTCGCGCAGGTGGAAGGCGAACACGAGATAACGGGGAAGGACCGGCTGAAGGCGCCCTGAACGTGGTGGGTCTCTGTTACATCCTCGACCGTATCAGGTCGACGCAGTCGGCGACCACTTCCTCCAGCGGCCGAGAGGCGTCGACGACCTCGAACCGCTCCGGTTCGTCCTCCGCCATCGAGAGGTAGTTGTCGCGGACCCGCCGGAGATGGCTCTCGTTCTCGTACTTGACGTCGGTGGACAGCCGTTCGATGGCTTCCTCCGGCGCGAGGTCAAGGAGCAGGGTGATGTCGGGGTAGACGGTCCAGGGTTCGTGTATCTCGCGTACGTATTCGAGGGGGTCGGGGACGACGTCTTCGAGGGTGACGCCCTGGTAGGCGATTCGGGAGTCGACGTATCTGTCGCAGACGAGGAGGTCGCCGGCGTCGACCGCGCGCTGGACGACGTTCTC
This sequence comes from uncultured Halobacteriales archaeon, assembly GCA_964642065.1. Classification (GTDB taxonomy): domain Archaea; phylum Halobacteriota; class Halobacteria; order Halobacteriales; family Halorutilaceae; genus JAQZDA01. Next base: position 940 of record CAZXNG010000185.1, on the reverse strand, counting down.
GACGTGGTCGGCGTGGTCAGCGGTGAACAGGAACAGGTCGACGAGCGGGTTGGAGCCCTCGTCGTCGAGCGCGCGGCCTACGGCGTCGCCCAGCCAGGAGTCGGTCGGCTCGCGAGTGAAGGTCGCGTCGGGTTGCTCCTCGGCCAGCGCGTCGACGACGGTGGATTTACCGGCTCCGTCGACGCCCTCCACCGTGACGAACATGGTCGACGGTAGCGCGGAGGTCTAATCGGCCTTGTGGTTTCTGGGCCTCGATAGTCGTTGTAGACGTTAGAGGGTGCCTTCGGACAGATATGTATGTTTATCTACGTTAAAGTCGGACGTTCGTTAGGCGTTACGATTATATGGACACAGAGTGTATAGTTCAATACGGAGGAAAGGTCGGGAGACAGGTGACCAGAAAATGAACGAGACAGATACACGGGGACGTACCGACGTCCTGGACTGGTTCGTGGTGCAGGGCGACGACCTCAAGAGACCGTTGATAGAGAACGCAGACCGGCTCCAGCAGGAGGAGGCTAGGAAGATGCAGATCCTTCTCGACTGGGTGGAGTCGTACCTGACTCACGACGGCTACCGGGCGACTCTGGAGCAGCTGCAGATGAGAGGTCTGTCGCGGAGACACGCGGAGCAGTTGCTCGGCGAGGTGATACGGGAAAGGCTACCGAGGGATCACGAAGCCGAGGAGTTCGTCGACGCTCTTCCGGAAGATCGGGAAGGAGTGGAGGTCCTATAGAAGACGCGGGGACTCACCGGTGACGAGAGACCGTCGGCCGCGAGAGCGCTGTCTCGACGTTATCAACGGGAAACCTTTACCGAGGTCGGTTCCCGCGTCTATCTGCTACTTATGACCCAGTCCGCTTACCTATAACCCAGTCCTCCTTCGTCGTCCTTCCACTCTCCGATGCCACGAGGGTCGAGGTGTACGTGTACGTCGCCG
>CAZXNG010000184.1:0-2908 GCA_964642065.1 uncultured Halobacteriales archaeon | reverse complement strand
CCTGCGCCTTCTTCGGCGTCGGGTTCGGCGTCGGTCTTGCTCATCTCGCGTCCTCCCGTGTCTGGGTCTGCGTCCTCCGGTGGCCGCCGGAAGGCGACGTGACGGAGGGACGTCTGTCTGTAGCCTCTGTCATGGTCTCTGTCTCTCTCATGGTCCTGTGGTCTCCTTGGTCTTAGGTCCGTCGCCATCGCGCGCCTTCTTCCTGACGAGGTGGTTGACGGCGTCGACGAGCGCCTCGACGGAGGCGACGGTTATGTCCTCGCTGGAGGCGTTGGCGTTCGCCCTGTATCCCTCGCTTTCCACGCCTACGTAGACGTTGGCGACGGCGTCGCTGCCGCCGCTGATGGCGTCTACGTGGAAGTCGGTTATCTCGATGTCGTAGTCCTCGCCCATGATGCTGCGCACCGCGTTCATCGCGGCGTCGACGGGGCCGACTCCGACACCTGCGTCGACCTTCTCCTCGCCGTCGACGTCGACCTTCACGCTCGCCATGGGTGTGCGGTCGTTGCCTGTCGACACGTTGACCTCCTCCATGTCGACGGTCTTCTCCTGCGCGGGCACGCTCGACATCACGGATTCGGCGATGGCGTGGACGTCGTTGTCGCTGACGCGTTTGCCCTTGCCGCCCATCGACTTCACGCGCTTCGTTATCTCGGCGACGTCCTCCTCGCTGGGTTCGTAGCCGGCCTCCTCCAGCGTCTCGCGGACGCTGTGCTTGCCGGTGTGCTTGCCCATGACGAGCCTGCGCTGGTGGCCCACCATCTCGGGCGTCATGATGCCGGGTTCGAACGTCGACGAGTCCTCGATGACTCCGGCGGCGTGGATGCCGCTCTCGTGGCTGAAGGCGTTGCTGCCCACGATGGGTTTGTTCTGCGGCAGCGGTATGCCGCTGAGGCGTTCCACGGTCTTCGACAGGTCGTATATCCCGGTGGTGTCGATGCCGGTGTCGACGTCGTAGATGGATTCGAGCGACATGACGACCTCCTCGAGCGCGGCGTTGCCGGCGCGTTCGCCGATGCCGTTGACGCTGACCTGGCACTGGACGGCTCCGGCTTCGATGCCTGCGAGGGCGTTGGCTGCGGCGAGACCGAAGTCGTCGTGGGTGTGGACGTCGTAGGGGACGTCGACCTCGTCCTTCAGCGACGAGATCAGGCGCTTCATCGCCGTCGGACGTATGACGCCGACGGTGTCGGGTATGTTGACGATGTCGGCGCCCGCGTCGGCGGCCTCCTGGACGATGTCGACGAGGTAGTCGAACTCCGTCCGGGTGGCGTCCATCGGGCTGAACATACAGTCGAAGCCGTGGTCCTTCACGTGCCCCACTGCGTCGCGGGTCATCTCCAGCACCTCCTCGCGGCTGCTGTCGAGGCTCTTCTCTATCTGTATCTCGCTGCTGGAGACGAAGGTGTGGACGAGGTCGACTTCGGCGTCCATCGCGGCGTCGAGGTCGGGTTCGTTGACGCGGGCGAGGCCGCAGACGTCGGTGCTGCAGCGCTCCGCTATCTCCTCGACGGCGCGGAACTCCTCGTCGCTGTTGATGGGGAAGCCCGCCTCGATGACGTGGACGCCCATCTCGTCAAGCTTGTCGGCTATCCGGAGCTTGTCCTCGTGCGAGAACGACGTGCCAGGCGACTGCTCGCCGTCGCGCAGCGTCGTGTCGAATATCCTGGCGGAGTCTACGCTATGCTCCCAAAAAACGATCCCTTTCCCGGGACTCGAATACAAAGTCATCACCGTCTGCGACTTCGTCGTCGGTGTTGGGGGACATCGTGGACTGAGAAACTCCTCTCGATAACTTAAGACTGTCGGTGGGATGTGGCTTCGTGAGGGTTTCACAGGGTCGTGTCCGGCGGTCTCCTGCTCCCCGTCGACGCTCTCAGCCGTCGTCTCGCACATTACCTCCGACGACGAGGGCGGCGCCGATGATGACGAGGTTCTTGATTATGTACTGGCCTTCGACGGTGAGGGCGTAGGGGAACGTCTCGAAGGTGACCCCGGGGAGCAGGACGAGCGGGAGGAAGGTGCCGGGCATCTGCAGGAACAGCAGCAGGATGCCGAGCCGGAGAAGCGGTCGGTAGAGCAGGCAGAGGCCGATGACGACCTCCCAGACGCCGAGTATCGGTACGAAGAGCTCTGGTGGGAACCAGTAGACGGTTTCGGCGACGAGCTCGCCGGCGGGGCTGACTCCGAGCAGCTTGAGGGCTCCGAACCATACGAAGACGACGGCGATTCCCACTCGTACGGTGGGCATTCCGAGGCGCTCCATCGTCGCTGCGACGGTGGAGTCGAGCCGTTCGAAGTCGTCCTCGTAGGCGGCGAGTCGCTCCCTGTACGTTGCGCGGTCCATGAGACCGCTTGACTCACCCCGTAATTAACCTCTTCGGAGTTGTTGACTGCGTCCTCTAGGGTTATCGTCGAACCGATGCAGTGGCCGTGATTTCGACGCTGCGGCCCTCCGACACCATCGGTGCACGTCTCGCGGGCGAAAACTAATACCTCTGCAGAGTGAATACAACTCCGGAGGCAACACGACAATGGTGCTAGAGACGCTGACAGGGGACGTGGTACTGCTCGTCGGCCGACTGCTGTTCGGCGGCGTGCTGGCGTTCATGGGGGTAAACCACTTCATGGACGTCGAGAACATGGCGGGGTACGCGGAGGCGAAGGGGGTGCCGCAGCCGAAGCTCGCGGTGATGGGTTCGGGAGCGATGCTCGTCGTCGGCGGACTGTCGCTGGTCGCCGGCGTCTACCCCGTCGTCGGAGCGCTGGCGCTCGCCGCGTTCTTCGTCGGCGTCACCCCGAAGATGCACGACTTCTGGAACTTCGAGGGCGAGGAGAAGCAGAACCAGATGACGCAGTTCCTCAAGAACGCCGCGCTCCTCGGCGGAGCGCTCGCGTTCCTCGTGCT
>CAZXNG010000183.1:0-2925 GCA_964642065.1 uncultured Halobacteriales archaeon | reverse complement strand
AAGGACGCGTCTAGCTGCCGGAAGTGCGGTCACAGCAAGCTCCGTCCGAAGAACCGCGAGCGACAGACCGGATAGACCCAGGTTTTCCTTCGACTCGCTATCGTTTCAGCAGCTACAGCTTGCCCTTCGTGCTGGGTACGCCACCTCGTCGCTCGTCCTCCGCCGTCGCCTGGTCGAGCGCGAGCGCGAACGCCTTGAACGACGCCTCGACTACGTGGTGGTCGTTGTCGCCCGTGGACTCCACGTGCAGCGTCGCGCCGGCGTTGGCGGCGAACGAGGTGTAGAAGTGCGGCACCATCTCGGTCGACATGTCCGCGACCTTCTCGCGCTGGAACTCGAAGTCCTCCTCGGTGTGGCAGCGGCCGCTGAGGTCGACCACGACGGACGCGACGGCCTCGTCGAGGGGAGCGCGGGCGTCGCCGAACCGCCGGATTCCGCTACGGTCGCCGAGCGCTTCGTCGAACGCCTTCCCGAGAACTATGGCGACGTCCTCGACGGTGTGGTGCTCTCCGGTCGCGTCGACGTCTCCCTCCGCCTCCACCGTGAGGTCGAACAGGCCGTGTTTGGCGAGCGCCTCGAGCATGTGGTCGAGGAAGCCGACGCCCGTGTCGATGTCGATGTCGCCCGAGCCGTCGACGTCCAGAGATACCTCTACCGAGGTCTCTCCCGTCTCGCGCTCGACCTCCGCTTTTCTGTCGGTCATCTGGTGGCCTCCTGCTCGGTCTCTCCGGTCATCTTGCTGCCTCCATGGCTTGTTTCAAAGTCAGGTGCCCTTCGTAGAAAGCAGTTCCGATGACGACACCCCACGCACCGGCTTCCGCGAGCGCCCGAACGTCGTCCACCGTCGTCACGCCCCCCGAAGCGACGACCGGGATGTCCACGCTGTCGACTAACTCCGCCACCGGGTCCGTCTGCACTCCCTCGAGCAGGCCCTCGTCGTCGACGTTCGTGAACAGTATAGAGCTAGCTCCGAGGGCCTCGAACTCCCCTGCAACCTCCACAGGCGACGTCCCCGTCGACCTCTTCCAGCCTTCGACGACGACCTCGCCGTCGCGGGCGTCGAGCGACACCATCACGTCGCCGTGTTCGGCGGCTCGTAGGACGACGTCGGGGTCCTCCTGCGCCGCGGTGCCCATTATCACGCGGTCGACCCCGGCGTCGAAAAGCGCGGCGGCGTCGTCCTCCGACCGGACTCCTCCACCCACCTGTACCTCCACGTCCCACGACGCTATCTCCTCGATGACGTCGGCGTTCTCGCGTTCACCGTCTATGGCCCCGTCGAGGTCGACGACGTGCAACGCTTCGGCGTCCTCCTCCAGCCAGTGACGTGCGGAGTCCAGAGGGTCGCCGTAGCTCTCTCCGGTTCCCTCCTCGCCCTGTACCAGCTGGACGCACTCGCCGTCCTTGACGTCGACCGCAGGTATCACCTTCATCTCAGTCTTCGTCGGCTTCGTCTTCATCGCCTTTGACGAACTCGTCGATGTCGTACCACTGGTCGTCGCCCTCGTAGAACTCGTCTACGTTCTCGATCTTCTCTTCGGATTCCTCCGGCATGACACGACCTACGTATCGTCGTGTATAAAACCTTACCCGCGGGGCTGGAACCCGATGTACGGTCTCGGGCGCGCCCCATAATTTACGTCTACGCCGTGCGACTGGTTCGGTATGTTCGACTACGACGACGCGAGAGCGCTCTTCCGAGGCGAGGAGACCTCTCTCGCGTTCGTCGACCTCGAGGCCTTCGACGCCAACGTCGACGCCGTCGCCAGTGCCTCCGGCGACCTCTCGGTTCGCGTCGTAACGAAGTCGCTGCGCTGCCGAGAGCTCGTAGAGAGGTTGCTGGAGCGCGACGGCTTCGAGGGTGCGATGTGCTACTCGGGATACGAGGCGGCGTGGCTGTCGGAGGACGTCGACGACGTGCTAGTGGCGTACCCGGTCGTCGACCCGGACGAGATAGAGACTGCAGCGGACGCCGGGGCTACGTTGATGGTGGACTCCCGAGACCATCTGGACCTGGTGGCCGACGCGGCGCCCGACGCAGGGGTCTGCGTAGACCTCGACGTCTCCAGCTACGTCCTCGGCCAGCGCGTCGGCGCGCTAAGGAGCTCGCTGACGCCGGAGGAAGCCCGCGACCTCGCCGTCGAGGCCGACGAACTCGGTCTCGACGTCCGCGGAGTCATGGGGTACGACGCACAGGTCGCGGGTCTGCCTGACTCCACACCGAACAGGACCGCCGTCGGCGACCTGCTGGTGTCGGGGCTGAAGAGGTGGTCCTGGGACACCGTGGTCGAGAAGCGCGGGGAAGCCCGCCGGCTGTTCGCGGAAACCGGTTTCGACGATGTCTTCTTCAACGGAGGCGGCACCGGAAGCCTCCACCTCTGCAGCGACGACCCCGCGCTCACCGAGGTCGCTGTCGGCTCCGCGTTCTACTATCCAGCGCTGTTCGACCACCACGACACCGTCGAGCTCGAACCCGCCGCGGGGTACGCCGTCGAAGTGTCGCGGCAGCCAGAAGCCGACGTCTACACCTCTCGCGGCGGAGGCTACGTGGCCAGCGGCCCCGTAGGACCGGACAAACAGCCGAAGCCACACCTGCCCGAGGGAACGGAGCTGACGCGGGAGGGTGCCGGAGAGGTGCAGACACCCGTACGGTACTCCGGCGACCTCGATCTGGACCTCGGCGACCCCGTCGTCTTCAGGCACTCGAAGGCCGGAGAGCTGTGTGAGCGGTTCAGGAAGCTCCACCTCGTCGACGACGGCGACGTCGAGACCACACAGACGTACCGCGGCGAAGGACGGTGTTTCCTTTGACCTGGCGGAACTGGAGTGGCAGCGTCACCTGTGACCCCACGGTATTACACCCGGAATCAGTAGACGACGTCGTCGACGCCGTCGAAGACGCGGACGAGCTACGAGTCGCCGGCA
>CAZXNG010000182.1:0-2938 GCA_964642065.1 uncultured Halobacteriales archaeon | reverse complement strand
CGTCGCCGAACTCCACGTGGTTCGACAGCATCTCCATGACGCCGGGAGCGTCGATGTCGTCGGGGTAGACGGTGTTGTCGGTGCGGGGGTACGAGATGAAGCCCTCGGTGTACAGATCCTCCGCCAGGCTCATGGCACGGCTCGCGCTGAACCCTATGGCGCCGGCGGCGCGGATGAACTGCGTGGTGTCGAACGGCGTCGGCGGATAGTCGTTCCGCGTCCGGGTGTTCACGGATTCGACGCGAGCCTCCGCAGCCGACAGGACGTTGTCGTAGACGGCGTCGGAGACGTCGGCGTCCCAGATGCGTTCGGCTTCGTTTCCGTCCTCGTCGCGGTAGAAGTACTGCGCCTCGAACTCGCTGCCGTCTTCGACGAGGTCGGCGAATATCTCCCAGTACGTGTCGGGTTCGAACTCCTCTATCTCCTTCTCGCGGTCGACGAGTATCTTCAGCGTCGGGCTCTGGACGCGACCGACGCTGAGGAAGTCGTTGCCGTACCTGTGGCCTGCGAGCGACAGGTAGCGGGTGAGCGCGGCACCCCAGATGAGGTCGATTATCTGACGGGCTTCGCCGGCGGCTGCGAGGTCGAAGTCCAGGTCCTCGCGGTCGTCGAACGCCTCCTTCACCTCTCCCGGAGTGAGCGACGAGAACCGGACGCGGTCGACTGGTACGTCGGCGGCGTCCTTCACTATCTCGTACGCCTCCTTGCCGATGAGCTCGCCCTCGCTGTCGTAGTCCGTCGCGATGACGACGCGGCTGGCTTCTCGCGCGAGCTGTTCGACGGCGCCGACGATGTCCTCTTTGCTGGTCTCCTTCACCACCGGCGCCTCGACGAGCGCGCTAGGAGGATGGTCGTTCCAGTCGTCGTACTCGTCGGTGAAGTCGACCTCGACTACGTGGCCGGCGAGGCCGATGGAGGTCTGTCGGCCGCCGTCCCACTCGTAGACGGTGACGCCGTTCACCCGACGTGTCGAGTGGTCGCCGCCGCCGAGTATCTCCGCTATCCGTTCGGCGGCGTTGTTCTTCTCCGCTATTATGAGCTCCATCTCTGTCGTTCCATCGGTAATCCGGGCAGCCATATAAGCGTTCTCAAGCCCGAAACCCCCGTAATGCGGGCGGGCGCGGCCGCGTGACACGGCGGGCGCGAACGCGTGCTCACGCGCCCGAGAAGTAACCGGTCGACCCCTGCCGGAGCCGTCTACCGGTCCTCGACGGCGTCCCGCTGCCTCTGCTTGCTCATCTCTATCAGAGTCTCGAAGACGTCCCGCACCCCGTCGGGGTCGACGCCGAGCTCCTCCGCGCGTTCGACGGCGCGGTCGACGACCTCCAGCTCGCGTTCGCGGTCCTCTATCTCCATCCCGTCCGAATCCTTCACCTCCGCTATCTCCTCGACGACGTACATCCGTCTCGCTACGTGGTCGACGATGGCGCCGTCGACCTCCTCTATCTCCCTTCGGAGGTCTTCGAGGCTCCCGAGTTCACCGTCGTGGTCTTCAGCGTCGTCCCCTCTAGAGTCGTCCATACGTCTAGCACCTCCTGTATCGCCTGTTCGTCGGCTACCGCCGCGAACGACGGCCCCGTCCCAGATAAACCCGCTCCTTCCGCGTGCTCCAGCGCGTCGACCGCGGGCGCCGCGCTGCGGTCGAGGGCGGCGCAGTACGCGAAGCCGTTGACCGACATCGCGTCGGCGTACTCGCCGTCGCGGGCGAGGTCGAACGCCCGTTCCACGACGGAGGCGACCTTCCGCGACCGCTCGACGTCGGTGTCGGCGCTCTCCGCCCGCTCGGGAGGCACGTATATCGCGACGGAGCGGTCGAACTCCTCGCGGTTCAGGAGCTCGTCATCCGAGTTGTCCGTGAGGACGACTCCGCCGAGCATCGACGCGGCGGCGTCGTCGAACGCCCCCGTGATGGTGACGCCTACGTCGCGCGCCGCCTCCACGCCGACGCGGGCGGCGTCCTCGCGCTCGAAATCCAGGCCGACGGCGTCGAGTGCCGCGAGCACGGCGGCGTTGGCGGCCGCGCTGCTCGACTTCAGTCCGCTCGCCTGCGGTACCTCGCTCTCCGTTCGAACGCGGGCGCCCGCGTCGACGTCCGTGCGTTCGAGCACCAGTTCGACACATCGTTCTATCAGCCGGGGGTCGCCGCCCCCCGCTATCTCTCCCTCGACCCCGCCGCCGTCCTCGTCTATCTGGACGTCTGCATGGGTCCAGAGGTCGACGGCGAACGCCGCGCCCTTCAGGGTCGCGACGGCGTTGACGACGGTCGCGGCGCCGGGTGCGCGGGCGGAGCCCTTCATCGCGTCACCTCCTCGTCGAACGGAAGCTCTCGCACATCTGCCTCGACGCCGTCGAAGACAGGTGGCTCGTCGAGGTCGTCGTCGACGTACCCGAGCGCTATCCATCCGAACCGCGGGCTCTCGGCGACCGTCGTCAGCTCCGCGGAGCCTCCATCGCTGTCGCCTGTCTCGGCTTCGCCGGAGAGCTCGAATCCCACGAAGCTCTCGCTGGGTCCGCCCCCTCGCTGGGCAACCCGGGCGACGACCTCCTGACCGGGGTAGCACCGTTCGAATCCGACGATATCGGCTGCTGCCGCGAGCGGCACCCTGTCGCGTAGGTCGGGGTCGTCTGGTACGCCGGCTTCGACGCGCAGGACGGTGGCGGCTCCCTCGGAAAGCCCCGGGACGTCGTCGAGGAGAGTTTCCGCGTCCTCCTCCGGCAGCAGGACGTCGACACCACGGAGAGGCGTCTCGATGTCGACTCCGTCGGAGGGTACGTGTTCGCCTGGTTCCGGTCCCCGTATCTCCACGAGGACGTCGTCGACGTCGTGGAACTCGACGTCTTCGCGGAACACGTTGTCGCTCCACTCGCTCCGCAGGAGGTCGGCGCGGCGGCTGGCGACGTAGAAGCCGTCCTCGGTCCTCCGGAGCCGCAGAAGGGC
>CAZXNG010000181.1:0-2955 GCA_964642065.1 uncultured Halobacteriales archaeon | reverse complement strand
CCGTCCGGCTTCTCGTCGGCTTCCTCCGCCTCCCCTTCCTCCTGTCCGTATATCTGTGGGCTGTCGACGCCGGTGACGACTATCATCGTCCGCATCTCGCCCTCCAGCTCCTCGTCGACCGAGGTACCCCAGATGATGCGCGCGTCGCTGTCGATGCGGTCGTAGATGGACTCGACTACGCCCTCCGCCTCCTCGATGGTCATGTCCGTGCCGCCGGTGACGTTAACGAGCGCGCTCGACGCGCCCTCGATGTTGACGTCGAGCAACGGGCTCCGGAGTGCCTTCGTGACGCTGTCCTCAGCCTTGTCCTCCGCCTCGCTCTCCCCCAGCCCTATCATGGCGACTCCGCCGCGCTCCATCACCGTCTGGACGTCGGCGAAGTCGAGGTTGACGAGGCCGGGCTTCGTGATGAGCTCGGTGATGCCCTTGACGCTGCGCATCAGCACCTCGTCGGCGACCCTGAAGGCGCGGTTGACGGGGAGGTTGCCTACGCTGTCGATGAGGCGGTCGTTCGGCACCACGATGACGGTGTCGGCGACCTCCCTCAGTCGGTCGAGGCCTGCCTCCGCGTTGGTGCGGCGCACCTCGCCCTCCGCGGTGAACGGCGTCGTGACGATGGCGATGGTGAGCGCGCCGGCGTTCTGGGCGGCCTGTGCCACCACGGGTGCGCTGCCTGTGCCAGTGCCGCCGCCGAGTCCGGCGGTGACGAAGACCATGTCGCTGCCTTCGACGTGGTTCTCTATCTCCTCCTGGCTCTCGAGCGCCGCTTCCTCACCTATCTGCGGCACGCTGCCGGCGCCGCGGCCGCTGGTCTTCTCCTCTCCGATGAGGACCTTGTCGTCGGCGACGATGTCGACGAGGTGCTGGACGTCGGTGTTGGTGGCGACTAGGTCGGCGCCCTCGATGCCCTCCCGCGCCATCCGGTTGACGGTGTTGCAGCCGCCGCCTCCGCATCCGACGACGGTGATGCTGGTCTCGAGGTCCTCGAGCACCGCCTCAAGGTCGCGGTCCGTGGTGTCGCCGGAGCTCGACGACGAGCCACCGGCTGCGGCTTCGTCCGCGGCTCCGGCGGTGTCCTCCGAGCCCGCTTCCGGAGCTCGACCACTTTCTTCCCCGGCGGTGGAGCCGCCGGAGGCATCGGTCGAGGTCTCGGCTTCCGAGCCAGCGTCGGCGTCTAGCTCCTCCTGTTCGTAGGTGTCGTCAATCTGGTTCTCCCTCTCGGCTTCCTTGAGAGCGTCTTGTACTATCTTGTCCATCGGTAGTCCTCTCAGTGTGCTGGATTTCACGAGGAAAACATATAAGGCTACGTCAGACGGCCGTGTGACGGCTACATCGGTCGCTCGACGTCAGAGCTCGAACTTTCGCTCCACCGACCTCGTCACCTCGTCGGGCTCCACGGTGCGGCAGTCGACCTCGACGGCTTCACCCTTCGACAGCCTGCCGAACTCCGGTCCCTCAGGCACCCCGAGCTCCCGCGCCCTCTCCGGGTCGAACTCCTGCCTTCGAGCCCTGACGAGGCCGTCCTCTAGGTCGACGTCGACCTCGAACCTGTCGCGGAGCACTTCCGCCAGACCCTCCACGAGCCGGTCGCACTCGTAGGGTTCGACCGCCACCGAGTCGACGACGCCCGAGTCGTCGGTAGAGAACCCGGGAGTGTGACGGTTCAGGACCTCCTCCGCCTTCTGGGGGTCCGTCCGGTACGCCTCCCGAACGAGGTCGCCGCACGCGAACTCCTCGACGTCTACGGCGCCGTCGACCTCCTCGGCCCGCGGCGTCTTCGTCCAGTCCTCGCCGAGGACGCGGTCTATCGCGTCGGCGACGTCGTCAGCCAACCCCGTCCTCCTCCGGAGGTAGCTCTCCGAGAGGACCTCTACGTCGCCCGCGTCGACGTCGCCTTCCCTTGCTTCCCCGTCGAGCACGACTCCGTCGGCTCCCGAGAGCTCCATCGCCCGCTCCAGAAGCTCGGTGTCGAGGCTATCGAGCTCGTGGTCGGGGACCACGTGTCCGAACGCCGCGTCGGATTCGAGGACGAGTCGGGTGAACCGGGGGCTGTAGTGGCCTCCGCCGACGCCGAGCAGGGTCCACCGCGGCTGCTCGCGGTCGTCGAGCGACAGCACCGCGTCAGCGACGGTGCGCGCCGCATCCTCGTCCCGCCACTCCCCCTCGCCGCTGCCGACCTCCGCGTAGACCGACGCCGTCTCTATCTCGCTGGGTCCGTGGTGGGTGGCCTCCATCGACACGTTCCAGCCGTCGGGCGCGTGGGCGTCGAAGTACCGGAGGAGATGTCTGTGGGCGGCGGGCGCGGGTGCGGCGAGGCTCCGGGGTTCGCCGCCGTGGTCGGCGGTGCTCCAGTTGCCGGTGTGGTGCGCCGAGAGCAGCCGGCCGGTGTCGCCGCTGTGTCGACTGACGAACACCACGAGGTCGACGTCGTACCCCGCTTCCTCTATCTCGCGGTCGACGCCGTCGAAGTGGAGGTGTATACCATCTTTCTCCACAATCACGAACCCCTCGGTCGTCCACGCTCGCTCGAAATCCCTGGCGGGGTCGGCGACCTCGGTCCAGCTCGCCGCCTCCAGCAGTCGGTCGCGGACGTTCCTGCTGGCGGGGTCGTCCAGGCCGACGACGACGGCGATCATCCTTCTGAGCCGGTGGAGCCGTCGCCGCCAGAGTCCCCGCCTTCTTCCCCGTCGTACTCTCCGCCTTCGACGGCTTCGACGACGCGGTCCTCCACTCCGGTAGACAGGATGACGTCGACGGTGCCGCGGACGTAGTCCGGCGCGTCGTCGGCGACCAACACGGTGCGGAGGCCGGGGTTGACGTCCCTCGCGACCGGCACCTGGACGGCGTACCTCCTGCCGCCCGCGACGAAAGCGTCGGCGTCTTCGACACCTGCTTTTCGGAGCGCGTCCTCACCGATGTCGTCGGCTTCGACGACGTCGTGTCCTGCCGCCCGCA
>CAZXNG010000180.1:0-2967 GCA_964642065.1 uncultured Halobacteriales archaeon | reverse complement strand
GGTGGACCGACCTCTCGGAGCTCGACCTCCGCGCACGGAGCCGCGGCACCACGGAGAGCGAGACCCGAGGCGAGATAGACGCCGACGTACCCGACGAGGTCGTAGTCACCGACCTCGAGGACGCGGTACACGACTACCCGGAGCTGACGGAGAGGTACATGCTGGACGAGGTTGTCCGGTGGGACGAGAACCGGTTCACCGCGATACACGCCGCCGCGTGGAGGAACGGCGTCTTCGTATACGTCCCCGACGGCGTGGAGGTCGACGAAGTCGTCCGCACCCACACGGAGCTGGACGACGAGGACGCACGGTTCAGCCACACCCTCGTGGTGGCGGGCGAGAACGCGAAGGTGGCGGTCGCCGAGAGCGTCGAAGGCGGAGACGAGACCTACCAGTCGAACGTCGTCGAGGTCGTCGCCAGCGACGGCGCACAGGTCGACTACGCCTCCCTCCAGGACCTCAGCCAGGACAGCTACCAGTACACGACGAAGCGCGGCGTCGCCGGCAGGGACGCCGACGTCAACTGGATAGACGGCTGCTTCGGCACCGCGCTCACCAAGAGCACCGTCGCCACCGTGATAGATGGCGAGGGTGCGTCGACGCAGAACCTCGGCCTGTTCTACGCCGACGACAGCCAGCACTTCGACCTCGAGACCTGGACGAACCACGACGCCGGCAACTCGACCTGCGACATGTTCACCCGCGGAGTCGCCGACGACACCGCCGTCGCAGCCTACGAGGGCACCATCCGGGTCGCCGAGTCGGCGCCCAACGTCGACGCCTACCAGACCGAGAACGTGCTCATGGTCAGCGACGAGGCGGAGGCCGACGCGTCGCCGCGGCTGGAGATAGACAACAACGACGTCAAGTGCAGCCACGCCGCCACCGTCGGCAAGATAGACGAGGAGGAGATGTTCTACATGAACAGCCGAGGCCTCGACGACGAGGAGGCGAAACGCCGCATCGTCGAAGGCTACTTCGAACCCGTGCTCGACGAGCTGTCGTTCACCGACATCGAGGACGAGTACCGCGACATAGTCAAGCGCAAGATGGAGTGATGAGCCTCGAAGCATCCCCCCTGAACGTCGAAGAGATACGGGAGGACTTCCCCGTGCTCGACCGCGAGGTCGAGGGAGAGCCACTCGTCTACCTCGACAACGCAGCGACGTCTCTGACTCCGGAGCCGGTGATCGACACCGTCGCGGAGTACTACAGGGAGTTCAACGCCAACGTACATCGGGGGATGCACTCGATGAGCCAGGAGGCGAGCCAGGAGTACGAGCGCGCTCACGACGTCGTCGCGGAGTTCCTCGGCGCCAGCGGCCGCGAAGAGGTGGTCTTCACGGGCAACACCACCGAAGCCGTCAACACCGTGGCGTTCGGATGGGGGATGGAGAACGTCGACGAAGACGACAACGTCGTCCTCACCCAGATGGAGCATCACTCGTCTCTGGTGCCGTGGCAGCAGGTGGCGCAGCGCACCGGCGCAGAGCTAAGGTTCATAGAGGTCGACGACGGCGTCGTCACCGAGCAAGCCGTCGACGAAGCCATCGACGAAGACACCGCAGCCGTGAGCGTCGTCCACGTCTCCAACGTCTACGGCACCGTGACACCCGTGGAATCCATCGTGGAGCGCGCTCACGAGGTCGGGGCGAAGGTGCTGGTCGACGGCGCCCAGAGCGCACCCAACGTACCCGTCGACGTCGAAGAGCTCGGATGCGACTTCTTCGCCTTCAGCGGCCACAAGGCGCTGGGTCCGACGGGCACCGGCGCCCTCTACGGCCGGCGCGAGCTCTTGGAGGAGATGCAGCCGTTCGAGTACGGCGGCGAGATGATAAGCAAGGTCGAGTACGACTCCGCCACCTGGGCAGACCTACCCTGGAAGTTCGAGGCCGGCACCCAGAACGTCGCCGGCAGCATCGGTCTCGCCCGAGCGCTCGAGTACCTAGAGGACCTCGGGCTGGAGAACGTCCACGAGCACGAGTGCGAGCTCACGAGATACGCTCTCGAGCAGCTGGAGGACGACCCCGACGTCGAGGTCTACGGCCCGCCTGCCGGCCACGACGAGCGATGCGGCGTCATCTCGTTCAACGTCGCCGACGCACACTCGCACGACACCAGCGACCTCCTGAACTCGGAGGGCGTGGCGACCCGTTCGGGACACCACTGCGCACAGCCGCTGATGGACCTGATGGGTGTGCCGTCGACGTCGAGGGCGTCGTTCTACCTGTACAACACCCGGGAGGAGGCCGACAGGTTCGTCGAGGCGCTCGACGTCGTGAAGGAGGTATTCGCATGACCTATGCAGTTCGAGCGAGTAGGAGGTGTAGCTAAGATGAGCCGCGACATGTACCGTCAGCGCATCCTCGACCACTACCGGAACCCGCAGAACTACGGCGAGCTCGAGGACGCCGACCTCCAGTACATGGACGACAACCCCTCGTGTGGCGACGAGATAGAGATGTACGCGATAGTCGAGGACGACGAGGTCGTCGACGTCAGGTTCGACGGCAAGGGCTGCGCCATCAGCATGGCGTCGGCGTCGCTGCTGACCGACGAGGTCATGGGGAAGTCGCTCGACGAGATACGGGAGATGGAGACCGAGGACGTACAGGAGATGCTCGGCATCGACCTCAGCCCCGCACGCGTGAAATGCGCGGTGCTCGGGCTGAAGGTGCTCGAAGGCGGAATCGTCGAGTACGAAGCCGAACACGGAGGATGAAGATGCCGGAACACTGCACAGCTGCGGAGATAACGAGGGGGTTAAACCCCGCGAACACCAACGAGAGGTAGACAGATGTCAGACCAGACGCTAGAGATAGAGAACCTGCACGTAGAGGTAGAGGGCGAGAAGATACTCAACGGGATCGACCTCGAGATAGACAAGGGCGAGGTAGTCGCGATGATGGGTCCCAACGGCAGCGGGAAGTCGACGCTGGCGAAGGTGCTGATGGGGCACCCCGCCTA
>CAZXNG010000179.1:0-2968 GCA_964642065.1 uncultured Halobacteriales archaeon | reverse complement strand
GTGTTCACCCCCGACCTGCCGAAGACGCGGTCGGGGAAGATAATGCGGCGGCTGCTGGAGGACGTCGCGAGCGGCGACCCTCTCGGGGACACGAGCACGCTGCGGAACCCCGATGTCGTGGAGGATATCCGCGACGAGGTCGAGTGACCGTTCGGTCGAGGTTCTGCGAAGGAAGGTTTAAGCGGTCGGCGGGTCGGCCTCTACGAGCTTCCGAACCTGCGGAGATACTCCAGCGTCTTCCTCTCGGGGGACGCCTCCGGCATCTCCTCCTCTATCTCCTGCAGGACGTCCTCGGTCTCGCCGCGGTCGGCGTCGTTATCGCTGATGCGGTCGTGGCAGTCCGGACACATCAGGTCTACGTCCTCGGGCGTCGGGTCTTCGGTGTCCTCTCTGCGGTAGAGTTCGAACTCGTCCTGTTCGAGTTCCTCTCCACACGCTGTGCAGACGTGGTCCTTTATCTTCCAGACCTCGGTTCGGTTCATCATCTCACTTTTGATTCGCGGTTGGACCGTCCAACCTTGTTACAAGTTACCATGCCTGAGCATAAATTCTTTTCCCCGTTGTGTAGGCGAGTTTCACCGTCGAAGAGGCCTTCGCGTCCCGACGGAAGGGTCAGAACGTCGATACGTCGCCGCGGATGATGCGCTCCGTGATGGAGGTGACGTCCTCCAGACCGTCGTCGACTATCGACTCCACCTCGTATCTGATATCAGACGTGATACCGTTCTCCGCGTGGACGTCTATCGCGGCGACCTGCGGCTGGTCGATGGGGCTACCTATCTGCGACAGGAGCTTGATGCCGACCTCCTCCACCTCGTCGACCTCGGAGGCGACGTCCCGCGAGAGCTCGTGCGCCAATAGGTTGTATATCTTGCCGATGTGGTTGAACGGGTTCTTGCCGCTCGCAGCCTCTAGGCTCATCTCCCTCCCCGGCGTGATGAGGCCGTTCGCCCTGTTGCCCCGTCCGACGCTTCCGTCGTCACCCATCTCTGCGCTCGTGCCGGTCTCCGTCAGGTAGACGCTGCCCTCGTCGCGGTCGTCCGCAGTGTTCAGATGGACGTCTACGTCGAGGTCCGTGTGCTCTTCCGCGACACCGTAGACGTACTCCTCGACATCGTCCATCAGACTGACGTAGCCGTCGAGGTCGTCGAGGTGCTCCGTCACAGTCGCGACGGCTACCGTGAGGTCGAGGCTGTCGCCCTCCCGCTTCCCCATCACCTTGACGTCCTCTCCGACAGCGGGCTGCTTGTCGCGGAGGTCGTCGTATATCGAATGCTCTACCTCGTAGACCGTGCGCTCGGTCTCGCTGAACGGCGCGTAGCCGACGCCGAACGAGGTGTCGTTGGCGTTCGGCGCCTCGCCGTCGTCGAGCTCGAAGACGTCCTTGAGGTCGGTCGACCCCTCACCTATCTTGACGTCGACGACGACGTCCGTCTCCATATCGACGTTCTCCAGCGACTCCCTGATGTACTCCCGCGCGGCCTTCAGCGCCAGAGAGTCCGTGGGCACGTACTCGCCCTGGAACTCCTTCGTCGCACGGCCGACGATGAGCACGTAGATGGGCTCGATGACCTCGCCGCCGCCGAACTCGGGGTTCGACCTGCCCGCGACCAGCTGCGCCTCGTCGGTGTTGTGGTGGAGCACGCTGCCGAACCTGTCGAGGTACTCCTGCGACAGCGCCCGCATCACCGACTCGGCGACGCCGTCGCAGAGAGTGTCGGGATGTCCGATACCCTTCCGCTCCACGAGCTCTATCTCCCGCTGCTCGACCGGCGTCGAGTCGAGCTCCCGCACCCGTATGTTACGTTCCATGGGCTTAGTTCAAAGCAGGACGGGCTAATAGCTTCCGATACCGGCGGTCGCTGCAGCCTCACCTCCCCCAGTACGCAACTGATTTCCCACTCCGCCATCTACGGCGGACGATGGACTTCGACGACTGGGAGGAGGTCGAGCCACCACAGGAGCCCGAGTACGAGGACGAACCCGAGTTCGAGGGCGAGGAGTTCGACAGGTTCCGCCGGCGGGTCCAGGACAGCGAGGACCTCGAGGTCGAGGCGGAGGTGTTCGACGTCGCCACACTGAAGGCGGTCTACAGGCTCGTCAACACCGGAGCCATAGACGCCATCGGCGGCGCGGTGTCCACGGGGAAGGAGGCGAACGTCTTCGAGGCGCTGCGGGACGGCGAGGACGTCGCCCTCAAGATATACCGCGTAGAGACCTCGAGCTTCGACGACATGCGTTACTACTTCGAGGGCGACCCCCGGTTCGAGGGCATCGGCGGCAGCAAGCTAGACGTAGTCCGCGCGTGGGTGACGAAGGAGATGTCGAACCTCGAACGCGCCGCCGACGCCGGCGTACGCGTTCCGGAGCCCGTCGCCGCGGAGCGCAACTTGCTCGCCATGGAGTTCGTCGGAGAAGCAGGAGACCGCGCACCCCAGATACGGGAGGTCGAGATGGAGAACCCCGACACCGCGTTCGAAGTAGCCGCCACCTACCTAGAACGGCTGTACGACGCCGGCCTCGTCCACGGAGACCTCAGCGAGTACAACGTCCTAGTCGACGAAGGCGACCTCGTCGTCATAGACATGGGGCAGGCGGTCACGGTCCACCACCCCAACAGCGACGACCTCCTCAGGCAGGACTGCAGGAACGTCGCCCGGTACTTCTCGAACGAGGGAGTAGACGTCGACGCCGAGGAGCTGTACGACCGCGTGACGGCGTGAGCGCCGGAGCCAGAGCCGCCCACGGTCGACTACTCAGACGGCGCGTCGGTCAGTGTCTCGACCTCCCGCTCGAACGCCTCCGCCATCGCTTCGGGGTCGGGTACGAGGTTCTCGTCGGCTGCGACGCCGACCCTAACGCCTCCGTCGTAGCTGAAGATGCTGACGCCGACGCCGATGTCCTCCGGCGTCGGCACCCAGAACATCACGTCGTCGACCTCCGCACCCGCTATCTCCAGAGAGTCGAC
>CAZXNG010000178.1:0-3016 GCA_964642065.1 uncultured Halobacteriales archaeon | reverse complement strand
GTATCCATCGATAGATTCGATATAGACGACTGGAGGGACAGGGTAGCCGTCGTCAGGCAGAAGCCGTTCATATTCAACGACACGCTGGAGAGGAACGTCACCGTCGGAGACCGCGACGCTACTCGGGAGGAGGTCGAGGAGGTCTGCCGGATCGCGAAGGTCGAGGAGTTCCTCAACGACCTGCCCCGGGGCTACGACTCCAGGCTCGGCGACGACGGGGTCCGTCTCTCTGGTGGACAGAGACAGCGTATAGCCCTGGCTCGAGCTCTGCTGAAGGACGCCGACTTCCTCGTCCTCGATGAGGCGACGAGCGACCTGGACTCCAGCCTGGAGAAGGAGGTTCAGTCGTCGATAGAAGACATGGAGAGGGACTACGGCATGATAGCGATAGCTCACAGGCTGTCGACCGTCAAGAACGCCGACACCATCCACACCGTCTCGAACGGAGAGATAGTCGAGTCAGGCGACCACGAGGAGCTGCTCTCCGAAGGCGGCGAGTACGCCGAGCTGTACGAGATACAGTCGAAAGAATGACAGAGGAGACTACAGAAGCTCCTGAAGGTTCCGTACCACGCGGTCCTGATCCTCCTCGGTCATACCGTGCGCCACCGGAAGCGTCAGCAGGTTCCTGTAGAGATCGTAGGACCCGTCTAGGCCACCTCGTCTCTCGGCATCTCCGAAAGCCTCTGTGCGGTGGAGGGCGTACGTCCCTATCTGCGTCTCGATGCTCTCCTCCGCCATCTCCTCTATAATATCGTCCCTTCTGTCGTCGTCGCCCGCTTCGACGTAGACGCAGTAGCTCTGGTAGTTGTGGACTGCCTCCGGCGGTTCGTAAGGAGCGGTGACCGCTTCGACGTCCTCGAGCAGGTCGTCGTATCTCGCCGCTATCTCGCGTCTCCTCTCCACGATGTCGTCCATCTTCCGGACCTGTTCGACTCCGATGGCCGCGAGGACGTCGCTGAGCCGGTAGTTCGTGGCGTCGGCGCGTACGAACTCGACCTCGCTCCCCGAGAGATCGGCTCCGAAGTTCTTCAGCTCGCGGACCGTGCGCTCCAGCTCGTCGTCGTCCGTCGTCACCATGCCGGCCTCGCCCACAGCGAGCACCTTCCTCGGATGGAAGCTGAAGACGCTGACGTCGAACTGAGAACCCACGGGTTCTCCGTCGAAGGAGGCGCCGGCTGCGCACGCCGCGTCCTCTACGACGACGAGGTCGTGTCTGTCGGCGACCTCGTTCACCCGGTCGTGGTCGAGCGGCTGTCCACCCCAGGACACGGGCATGACGGCTGCCGTGTCGTCGGTCACCGCCTCCTCCATAGCGTCGTAGTCGATGTTGTACGTTCGTCTGTCGACGTCCACCAGAACCGGTTCGGCCCCCACCCGTACGACGGCGTTACCCGTCGCCGGATGCGTGAAGTCCGGAATCAGGACCTCGTCTCCCTCCCCGACCCCTGCGGCCTCAAGCCCGAGCTCCAGACCGGTCGTACAAGACGTAGCCGTGACACCGTGTTCCGCGTCGACGGCGTCGGCGAAGCGCTCCTCGAACTCCTCCGCGAACGGTCCCTGGGTCATGTAGCCGGACTCTAGAACCTCCCGCACGTTCGAAAGCTCCTCCTCCCCCACCACCGGTTCTATCAACGAGATACTGTCTGCCATCCATCTACCCTGAGTCCTCCTGTCACATATAACCAACAGTCCCACGACAGCGTTATATGTGGAAGGAGGCTACATCTACCCGGTATGAAGACGTCGAGCGTAAGAGAGGGGATGGATCTGTCGGAGACGACGGTGGCGGTCTACGGCTTAGGCAAGATGGGGCTGCCTCTCGCGGCCGTGCTAGCGGACAACGGTGCGGACGTGCGTGGGGTCGACGTCAACGGCGACGTGGTAGAGGCTGTGAACAGGGGTTCGTCTCCGGTGGACAACGAACCCGGGTTGCCCGAGCTCCTGAGCGAACACGGAGGCCAGAGCCTGGAGGCCACCACAGACGGCGTACAGGCGGCTCGAGCGGCGGACGTGATGGTAGCGCTGGTCCCCACTGTCGTAGACGACGACCACGAACCCGACCTGGGCCCGGTGATGGACGTCGCACGGGACGTACGCCAGGGTGTCTCCGAGGGAGACCTAGTGATACTCGAGAGCACGGTTCCTCCGGGGACGACGGCGAACGAGTTCGCCGAAGCCCTGGAGCCGGATTCCATGGTGGCGGGGGAGGATTTCGGCGTCGCCCACTGTCCGGAGCGGACGTCGTCCGGACGGGTGATCCAGGACGTCACCCGGTCGTATCCCAAGATAGTCGGCGGTGTGGACGAAGACAGCACCCGGCTGGCTGCGTCCCTGTACCGTCAGTTCAACGAGCCAGGCGTCATACCCGTGAGCTCGGCTACAGCGGCCGAGGCCGTCAAGGTGTTCGAGGGGGTCTACCGCGACACCAACATCGCGCTGGCGAACGAGCTGGCGAAGGCGTGTGAGGACTGGGGTCTCGACTCCGTCGAGGGCTTCGAGGCGGCGAACACTCACGAGCCCGGCGTCGGGGTCGGCGGACACTGTATCCCCGTGTACCCGCACTTCGTCATCGACCGGGCAGACGACACCCCGTTGCTACGGACCTCCAGGGAGGTCAACGACGGCATGCCCGGCCACACGGTCGACCTGCTGGAGTCGCTCGTAGAAGGTGCAGGAAGTTCGCTGGACGGAGCCTCCGTCCTCGTCATGGGGGTGACCTACCGTCCCGGGGTGAGAGAGGTCAGGTACGCGCCAGCGTTAGACCTGTTCGAGATACTGGATGACAGGGGTGCCGACGTCTACGCCCACGACCCGCTGCTGACGTCCGGCGAGGTGGAGGAGCTCGGCGCGGAGTACGTGGAGGTGGAGGACGCCGAGGTGGACGCCGTCGTTCTAGCTACGGGACACGAGGAGTACGGTGACGTCGACCTCGACGCTCTACTCGAGAGCACGGAGACGTCGGTCTTCGTCGACGGCAGACGGTTCTTCGAACCCGGGGAGATGGAGGACTTCG
>CAZXNG010000177.1:0-3017 GCA_964642065.1 uncultured Halobacteriales archaeon | reverse complement strand
CAGTGGGACCAGCCGGTCACCGACGTCAGGACCGCCATCGTCTACGGTGCCTCGACCCCGGAGACCTGCGAGACCGACCTCCACACGCGGTTCGACTTCGACTACTACTTCGGCACCGTCGTTAACCGGTTCTGCGCGCAGGCCGTCGCGGGCTACCCGCTCACGGTGTACGGCAAGGGCGAGCAGCGGAAGCCGATGGTCGCGCTCGACGACGCCGTGGAGAGCCTCGTGCGGCTCGCGGAAGACGGCTACGGCGGCGACGGCTTCGAGGTCTACAACCAGGTCAACCGGCCGGTCTCGATCGTCGGTCTCGCCGAGACGATACAGGACGTCGGCAGCGAGTACGGCCTCGACGTCGAGATAACGCACGTCGAGAACCCGCGGGAGGAGGACGAGGAGCACGAGATGGAGATGGAGAACGAGGCGTTCGACGAGCTCCTCGACGGCGAGTTCCTATCGCTCGAGGAGGGCATCCGCGACGTCGTCTCGACGCTCAAGCAGCACCAGGATGTCGTCGAGGGCCACGAGGACCGTTTCCTGCCGGGGGTGCTTCAGGATTAAGGTAGCCATCACAGGGGGTGCAGGCTACGTCGGAGGCAGGCTGGTGCCGCTGCTTCTCGAACAGGGACACGACGTGGTCGTCGTCGACAGCCTGACCGGCGGCTCTCCCGACGCTCTCGCCGGCTATATAGGTGACGTAGAGTTCCTCCGGGGCGACGTACGAGACCACGACCGGATGGAACAGGCGTTCGAAGGCTGCGACACTGTCCTACACCTCGCCGCAATCACCGGCGCCTCGGAGACCTTCGAGATACGGGAGAAGACCTTCGACGTCAACCTCGAAGGCACCCGTACGGTCCTCGCGGCCGCGGAGGAAGTCGGAGTCGGCAGAGCGGTGTTCGCGTCGAGCTGCAACGTCTACGGTAGCATCGACTCCCACGAGGTCGACGAAGAAGTCGAACCCAACCCCCTCAACCCGTACGCGGAGTCGAAGCTCGAAGCAGAGAGCGCCTGTATCGAGTCTAGCCTAGACAGCGTGGTTCTCAGGCTGGCGACGAACTACGGCTGGAGCCCGGGAATCAGGTTCAACCTCGTCGTTAACTCGTTCGTCTTCCGAGCCCTAGTCGACGAGCCCCTGACGGTGTACGGCGACGGCTCGAACTGGAGACCTTTCATGCACGTCGAGGACACCGCGCGCGCCTTCTTACAGGCGCTAGACTGGAGAGAAGGCGTCTACAACGTCGGAGGGGACAACCTCACGATAAACGAGGTCGCGGATACCATAGAGGAACACGTCGCCGACTCCGGCGTCGAGCACCTCGACCGCGAAAAAGGCCCCTCGTACCGCGCCGACTTCACCCGCGCAGAAGAAGCAGGGTTCCAGCCGAAACATCCCTTCGCGGACGGCGTCACACAGCTCGCGGGGGTGCTGCATGGCTGAGACCTACGACGTCTGCGTCACCGGCGCCGGAGGGTACATCGGCAGCCGCGTCGTAGTCGAACTCCTCGACGCAGGCCACGACGTAACCGCGATAGACAGCTTCCGCAGCGCACAGGTCGACGAGATACAGGGCGTCGAGATACAGGGCGTCGAGATACAGGACACAGACGTCCGCGACCGAACCGGGGTCAGAGACGCCGTCGAAGGCTCCGATGCGGTCTTCCATCTCGCGGCGGTAAGCGGCGTCGAGGACTGCGAGGAGAACCCTGAAGAGGCGTTCGACATCAACGTAGGAGGCACCGAGAACGTCGCCTGGGTCTGCCGAGAGAACCCGACCCCGCTGGTCTTCCCCTGCAGCATGGCGGTGATAGGCGACCCCGTCGAATCCCCCATCACCTCCGAACACCCGCGTCGACCGCTGAACCAGTACGGCCTCACGAAGAAGATGAGCGAGGACGACGTACACGATCTGGCCAGAGACACGTATCCAGCACACGTCTACATGAAGAGCAACCTCTACGGCGGCCACACCGTCGGGGACACCAAGATCAGCAAGGGCACCGTGATAAACATCTTCGTGGAGAAAGCGCTGAACCAGGAGCCACTGACCGTCCACGAGCCCGGAACTCAGGCCAGGGACTTCGTACACGTCAAGGACGTCGCGAGGGCCTACATCCGGTCGCTCGACGTGCTGATGGACGAACCCGAAGACGGAGCGACCACTCTACCCATAGCCAGCGGAGAGTGCATGAGCGTGCTGGATCTGGCGGAGATAGTGCAGGAGGTCGTCGAGGACGAGCTAGGTTACACCGTGGATATAGAGATGGTGGAGAACCCGAGGGGAAGCGAGACGGCGGCTGAGGATTTCACCGTGGACACGGAGGAGGCGGACGACGAGATAGCGTTCGAATCGGTATGGGGAGTCGAGGACACAATCGAGAGCATGCTCTAGCAGGCGAGAGGGCCCCGGCTCTTGTACATTCGAGAAGGGGGCGTTCGATGAGCGCCGCGAACTCATAACGTCATCCTTTATTGGTGTCAGGATGAAAGCAACTCTATAATCCGTGTCTACTAGCTCAGAGATCTCCTGGTCGGACAAGGCAGAGTCGCTCGCCCGAGTCGTGAGATACGATATACAGCTCGCGGCTGCTATAGTGTTCTTCGGGGGTCTAGTAGCCGTTCTAGAGGGCGTAGGCCTGAGCTTCATATACCCTATTATAGAGGTGGCCCAGTCAAACGAACCAATCACGGAGGCAGGGGGGGTTCTCGGACTCTTCCTGACAGCCTACGAGGTCATGGGGATCCCGTTCAACCTCGGGTACCTCATAATCGGCATATCCGGCGTCATGACGGTTCGGTTCACGACCTCGTTCCTGGTAGCCTGGTTCAGAGGGATACTGCAGTACACCTACGAGGAAGAGATGCGGACGAAGACCTTCTCCGCGGCGCTCGATGCTGAGGTACCGTACTTCGACGACGAGGGTTCCGACGACATCCTGAACTCGAGTAGACCAGCGACCCTGTACTCCGGAAGGGTGATCAAGAACGGTGTACAGGCCCTCGAGACCTCCTTCCT
>CAZXNG010000176.1:0-3019 GCA_964642065.1 uncultured Halobacteriales archaeon | reverse complement strand
AACGAGGGCTGGCGGAGCCGCTGATAGTCATCGAGAACGGCGACGACCTCCTGCTCGTCGACGGCCACCACCGGACGATGGCGGCGGAACACCTCGGCATCGACGAGATGGACGCTTACGTGATAGTCGTCGACGCCGATGTCGAGCTCGGTATCGCGAAGACCGCGGAGCGGTCGGGGCTGGAGACGCTGGACGACGTCGAGGTCATCGACTACGCCCCCCACCCTCTCATCGAGGCGACGCAGTACCGGCGGGACGAGGCGGAGGCGCGGGAGCTAGGGAAGGGTGCGGCGGACGACAGCTGAAGGTCCCCGCGCGGAGTAGCTCCAAAAGACCCTTGTTCCGTCGTCGAGTCCGTTCTACATGGAACTGGGTATAGAGGGCGACTCGGCGGTGGTGTCGGCGTCGTCCAGCGGGCTCGGCTACGCGTCGGCCGAGGCTCTCGCGGAGGCCGGATGCGACGTCGTCGTCAACGGACGCGACGCGGGCAGGCTGGAGGAAGCTGTCGAGAGCCTCCGGAAGACGGGGGAGGGCGAGGTCGTAGCTGTGGAGTCGGACATCTCGACGGAGGAGGGCGCGGTCGCGCCGGTGGAGCGCGCTGTCGAGGAGTTCGGCGGCGTCGACCACCTGGTGACGTCGGCGGGCGGTCCGCCGAGCGGTCCGTTCCTCGAGACCTCCGACGACGACTGGTACGAGGCGTTCGACCTGCTGGTCATGAGCGTGGTTCGGATGGTCCGGGAGGCGGAGCCATATCTTCGGGCGGACGGCGGCGGCACCGTCGTGAACATCACCAGCAGGAGCGTGAAGGAGGCGCTGGACTCGCTGGTGCTGTCGAACAGCGTCCGGATGAGCGTCGTCGGACTGGAGAAGACGCTGTCGAAGGAGCTGGCGCCGGAGGTCCGGTGCAACGCCGTCTTGCCTGGGGCGCACGAGACTTCGCGTATACGGGAGCTGGTGGAGCAGGCGGTGGAGCGCGGCGAACACGGGGGATACGACGAAGGTCTGGAGGACTGGTCGGAGGGAGTGCCGCTGGGGCGCGTCGGGGAGCCGCGGGAGCTCGGAGCCGTCGTCGCGTTCCTGTCGTCGGAGCGCGCGAGCTACGTCAACGGGGTAGCGGTTCCGGTGGACGGCGGCAGCGGGAGCTCGAACCTCTGAAGCCTGCCCGACCGTCGAGTGCGTCGAACATGGACCGGGCAGGGTGTTGGTTCTCCGGTTTCACACAACTAAATCCCGGCGAGCACGAGGTATCTCTTTCTTACTCGCTAACACAACTTGTTATATCCACAACATCTTCCTGGGTGAACCGT
This sequence comes from uncultured Halobacteriales archaeon, assembly GCA_964642065.1. Taxonomy (GTDB): domain Archaea; phylum Halobacteriota; class Halobacteria; order Halobacteriales; family Halorutilaceae; genus JAQZDA01. The sequence continues at coordinate 1,712 of CAZXNG010000176.1, read as the reverse complement.
AACTCGCGTTTCGAGCCAACAGGGTTAAGACCTTCCCACAACCATCTGTAACCAGAGCCATGAGCACAGAGACAAAGGAATGGAAGGAGGCCCAGAAGGAGCGGTTCGACCACCGCAACCCCGAACGGGCGGTCTTCAAGACCCCCGAGGGCCTGAGCGAGGACGTCATCCGCGACATAAGCGAGGAGAAGGGCGAACCCGACTGGATGCTCGAGCGCCGCCTCAAGTCGTTCCAGCACTTCAAACGCCTCCCGATGCCCGACTGGGGCCCAGACCTCAGCGAGCTCGACATAGAGACAATCGTACCCTACCTCAAGGCCGACGACGACACCAGCCAGGAGGACTGGGACGAGGTACCCGACGACATCAAGGACACCTTCGACAAGCTCGGCATCCCCGAGGCCGAGCAGGAGGCGCTCGGCGGCGTCGGCGCCCAGTACGAGAGCGAGGTCGTCTACCAGAACATGAAGGAGCAGTGGGAGGAGAAGGGCGTCGTCTTCACCGACATCGACACCGCCATCGAGGAGCACGAGGACCTCGTGAAGGAGTACTTCATGACGAAGAACGTGCCCCCCTCCGACAACAAGTTCGCCGCCCTCCACGGAGCCATACACAGCGGCGGCTCGTTCGTCTACATCCCCGAGGGTGTCACAGTCGAGATGCCCATCCAGGCGTACTTCCGGATGAACACCGAGGGAATGGGACAGTTCGAACACACCCTCATCATCGCGGAGGACGACAGCGATGTCCACTACATCGAAGGCTGCAGCGCCCCGATGTACAGCCGACACAACCTCCACGCGGGCTGCGTCGAGGTCTTCGTCGGCGAGGACGCCAGCGTGCAGTACAGCACCGTGCAGAACTGGAGCAAGAACACCTACAACCTCAACACCAAGCGCGCGCTCGTAGAACGCGGCGGCACCATGGACTGGATATCGGGCTCGATGGGCTCGAAGAAGACGATGCTCTACCCCATGACCGTACTCAAGGGAGAGGGCGCCAGCGACCGCCACATAACCATCGGGTTCGCCGGCGAAGGACAGGACATCGACACCGGCGCCAAGGTCTCGCACCTCGCACCCAACACCTCGTCGACAATCGAGTCGAAGAGCATAGCGATGGACGGCGGCCGCACCAACTACCGCGGCCTCGTCCGCGTCAGCAAGGGCGCGAAGGGCGTGAAGAGCAGTGTCGACTGCGACGCACTGATGCTCGACGCCGAATCCGTGAGCGACACGATGCCGTACGAGGAGATCAAGGAGAGCGACGTCGACATGGCTCACGAGGCCACAGTCGGCTCCATAGGCGACGAGGACATCTTCTACCTCCAGAGCAGGGGCATCGAAGAGGACGAGGCGATGCAGATGATAGTCTCCGGCTTCATAGAGCCGCTGACGGAGGAGCTGCCGCTCGAGTACGCAGTCGAGCTCAACCGGCTCGTCGAGCTCGAGATGGAGGGCTCGCTCGGATAGAGCAACCCTTTACAGTGACCACATACAACCCAGACCGATGACCGACCAAAAGCTCGACGAGGAGTTCGTCGAAGAGCTCGGCGAACTACGCGACGAACCAGACTGGCTCCGCAGCAGGCGACTCGAGGCCTGGAGGTCGTACGACGACCTGCCGGGGCCCCGCGTCATACAGACGCCGGGCAAACGGTGGACCGACCTCTCGGAGCTCGACCTCCGCGCACGGAGCCGCGGCACCACGGA
>CAZXNG010000175.1:0-3025 GCA_964642065.1 uncultured Halobacteriales archaeon | reverse complement strand
TGGTCGAGGACGGGTCTTCGATACTCCAGAGGAACGCACACCTCGAGAACTACCTGGGCTTCCCCGCCGGAGTCAACAGCCGCCTCCTGCTTGAGATGGCGCTTGACCAGGCGGAGCGCAACGACGCCGAACACGTGGAGAGGAAGGTGGAGGACGTCGAACGCGTGGACGGAGGCTTCCTCGTCTCCACCGACGATGGCGACACGACGGCGGAGTACGTCGTGCTGGCGTCGTGGGCGGACGCCTCCCTGTTCGAGGGCTTCGACGTCGACGTGCGGGACGCGGGGTCGAAGTCGTTCGTCGACAGCGACGACGGCCGCACCGGCGAGGACGGCCTCTACGTCGCCGGACGGCTCGCGGGTCAGCCTCACCAGACCATAGTGAACGCGGGACACGGCGCGAAGGCGGCGCTGTCGCTGATACACGACAGCGACACTCCCTTCTACCACGACTGGGTGGCTCCGGAGGGCTACTTCACCGGCCGCGGCCGCGACGTACCACCTGGATGCGAGGAGATAGACGAGGACGAACGGCTGGAGCGCGAACGTGAGAGTCTGGAGGTCATGCGGAGACACTTCGAGGAGCCGCACGACAGCGAGCCGACGCCGCATCCCAGCCAGAGGGAGTGACCGCGGCCCGGCTCGCCGGCTCCAGGCTCGCAGGGGCTCAGCAGCGGACGAACGCGCCGTCCTCTAGCTTCGGCACGGTCCCCGTGGAGTCGAAGTCGTACACCATCTCGAGGTCATCGCCGAGCCCGAGGTCGCGTATCCACTCCGCGGTCGACGACTCCTCGATGGAGCGGCGCAGGTCGACGAGGTCGTCGTCTCCGGGGCCTCCGTCGAGGTGCATCTGTATCAACCGCGCGCCCGCCGTGTCCTCGGGCGCTGGAGTCGACATCCTGCCGGCAGCGACCAGCCATACGTCGCCGTCGCCGCGTAGCTCGTCGGCGACGGCGGCGGCGTTCACCGTGGAGGCGGCGTAGACGCCTTCGCTGCGGCCGACGCGGTCGACGGCGCGGGTGCCGTTGGTCGTGTAGAGGCCGACGTCGCGGCCCTCGACGTCCAGGTCGTCGACCACCGAGGGCATCGGCACACCGTCGAAGCCGTCTACGGGGAGGCCGCCCTCCTCGCCGAGGACGAGCGCGTCGTCGCGTCCGCCGAACTCGAGCGCGGAGTCGCGGTCGGCGAACGGCACGACCCGGCGGGCGCCGCTGTCGAGGAGGTAGACGACGGTGGTCGTCGAGGTGATGACGTCGACGACGACGTACTCCGCCTCAGGCGGCTGCTCCGGCAGATCCTCCAGCCGTTCGACGACGTTCACCTCGGACATCTTACAGGGGTCTCTCTCCCTCGATGACCTCCATCGCCTCGTCGGCGAGCAGGGGCACGCCTTCTTCCATCATCGCGTAGAACGAGCTGCTGCTGTGTCCCATGAGGTACCTGGCGTAGAACATCTCGCCGAGCGCCGCCATCTTGTAGACGGCGAGCACGCGGTAGAACCGGAGGTCGTCGACATTGAAGCCGGTCGCCTCCTCGTACCTGTCGACGAGCTCCCGACGCGACGGATAGCCGTCCTGCTTCACGAAGTTCGGCATGAAAGTCTGTCCGAGCTTGTGGGTTGGGTCCTTCTCCATCGGCCAGAAGAACAGTAGCCAGCCGAGGTCACACAGGGGGTCGCCGAGGGTGCTCATCTCCCAGTCGAGCACACCGGATATCTCCGGTGGAGTCCCCGGCGCGAAGACGACGTTGTCGAGCTTGTAGTCGCCGTGCACCAGCGAGTGCGGGTGGTCGACGGGTGCGTTGTCCTCGAGCCAGTCGCCGACCTCGCGGAGCACGGGTACGTCGCGCTCGCTGGTGGTCTCGTCGAAAGCCCACTCTATCTGCTCAGTCCAACGGTCGACCTGCCGCTGGCTGAAGCCCTCGGGGCTGCCGAACTCCCCGAGGCCGACGTCCTCGTGGTCGACGTTGTGTATCTCGGCGAGGGTGTCGACGAGCTCCTCGCCGACCCCCCGTCTCGCGCTCTCGCTGGAGAACCTCTCGGGTTCGCTGAAACGGAGGACGTCTCCCTCGACCCGCTCCATGACGTAGAAGTCGCAGTCCATGACGTCCCCGTCCTCCGACGCGGCGACCGTCCGGGGCACCGGCACGTCGGTGTCCTGTAGCGCGTCCATCGCGGTGTACTCCCGTAGGACGTCGTGCGCGGTGTCCGCCGTCGCACCAGGGGGTGGACGTCTGACTACGAGCTCTCTGTCTCCCCAGGTTACGAACAGGGTCTCGTTAGAGAACCCCTGGTCGTGGCGTTCGACGTCGAACCCGTCCGCTTCACCCAGATGGCCCTTGAGGTAGCTCTGGAGCGCGTCCCTGTCGACGAGTTCCTCGGCTTCCGGCATCTTACAGTGGGTTAGCCCACAGTGTGGTTAAACTCTTCTCCCTGCGTGAACCGGAGCGGGTTAAAAGCCCGACCATACCCCCCGAACGAGTTAAACGCCCTCGCCCTCCAGTCAACTTCATGGAGCAGCTGGAGTACCACGACGGCGAGAGCGCGCGGGAGCTCGCGGAGCGCACCAGGGAGTTCGTCGGAGAGGTGGCGATACCCCGCGAGAAGGAGCTGCTGCGGAACCGGGGCATGCTGGAGGACCACGACAGGCTCGACGAGGAGCTGGACGAGCTCCGGGAGGAGGCGCGCAGCCGAGGCATCTACGCGCCGCAGATGCCGGAGGAGTACGGAGGCCAGGGCTACGGTCTCCGAGACGTCCTCCCGACGTTCGAGGAGGCCGGCCGCTGCCTGGTGGCTCCGTCTGCGATGCGTATCTCCGCGCCGGACGAAGGCAACATGCATCTGCTGGAGCTGGTGGGCACGGAGGAGCAGAAGGAACGGTGGCTGGAGCCCCTGGTCCAGGGGGAGACGAAGAGCGCGTTCTCGATGACGGAGCCCATGGACGGCGCCGGCAGCGACCCCAAGATGATCAGGACCACCGCGGAGAAGGACGGCGACGAGTGGGTCATCGACGGCCACAAGTGGTGGA
>CAZXNG010000174.1:0-3028 GCA_964642065.1 uncultured Halobacteriales archaeon | reverse complement strand
GGTACGCGTGGATTCGCTGGAGGGCAAGGAGGAGAAGGCTCAGAGCCAGTTCGAGCAGCTTCGCGATGAGGTCCAGCAGATGATGGGTGGCATGGGCGGCGGGCTCGGCGGCGGAGCCGGCGGACCCGCGCAGTAGGGGGATTTTCGGTCCGCGGTCTCTCTCGCGGTTTCAGTCTATCCAGGCGTCGTCGAACGACTCGAAGAAGTCGTCTGAGGTGTCGACGAGCACGTGGTCCCCGCGGTTCCTCTCGGCCGCCACCGCGACCTCGTCGACGTGGTCCCTCAGCCGTTCGAGGTAGATGCGGCGTCGACGCGGGCTGACGTAGGTCCGGTACTCGGCGTCGGACTCCACCGCCGAGAAGACGGTGTCGCCGGTCGCCGGCAGCTGTAGCTCGGCGGGTGACATAGGCTGCACCATCACGAGGTAGCTGTCTGAGAGCGCAGACGCGCCGAGCTCGACGTCCATCCGCTCGGATATCACCGTCGCACCTCCGCCGAGTCCCTCGCGCATCGACTGGACGGGTGCGACGAAGTCGCTGACGACGAGCACCAGAGCCTTAGAGTCGAGCGCGGAGGCGTAGTCCGCCATCACCGAGCCGACGTCCGCGCGACCCGAGGGTTCGACGTGGTTGAGCTCGTCGACGAGACGGAGCACCTCTCCACGGTTCGACCGCTTCCTGTCGAGCCGCCGGACCTCGTCGGTGAACACCGAGAACCTGAAGTCGTTGTTCTCCGACGCCGACAGGTAGCTGTACCCGAGCCCTATCTTCGCTCCGACCTCGAACTTCGAGGGCTCGCCGACCGCCATCGAGCCCGATGCGTCGAGGAGGACGTGTACCGTGAGGTTGCGTTCCTCCTCGAACTCCTTGACGTAGAGCTCGTCTGTCCGTGCGTACAGGTTCCAGTCCATCCGTCGGGTGTCGTCTCCGGGCGAGTACCTCCGGTGGTCGCTGAAGACGAGGCCGTCTCCGGTGTACTCGGTGCGGCGTTCGCCGCGGAATATCGAGCTGACGTTGCGCTTCAGCTCGAACTCGTAGGTCTCCAGCTCCCTGAGGAACTCGGGGTCTATCATATCAGTTCGCGGACGGCTTCGTCCGGCGTCAGACCCTCGCGCTCCGCCTGGAACTCCAGTATCACGCGGTGGCGGAGCACCGGCACCGCCATCTTCTCGACGGCGCTCGTGCTGACGTGGTTGTTGCCGCGGAGGAACGCCAGGCCCTTGGCCGCGAGCACCAGCGAGAGCGACGCACGGGGGCTCGCTCCGAACTCGATGTCGTCGCTCTCCCGGGTGCGTTCCACGAGTCGGATGGCTTCGGCGCGTATGTCGTCCGCTATGGGGATGCCGCGGACGTAGTCCTGTATCTCCCGTAGCTCGTCCGCTGTCAACACGGTGTCGAGCTCTATGTCTCGCTCTCGTGCGGAGGTGTATCTGTCGACTATCCTGTCCTCCTCCTCGAACGAGGGGTAGTCGAAGACGACCTTCATCATGAACCGGTCGCTCTGCGCCTCCGGCAGCGGGTACGTGCCCTCCTGGTCTATGGGGTTCTGCGTCGCCAGCAGGAAGAACGGCTCCGGCAGTCCGTAGGTCTCTCCGCCCGCGGTCACCTGACGTTCCTCCATCGCCTCCAAGTAGGCGGCCTGGGTCTTCGGTGTCGCGCGGTTTATCTCGTCGGCGAGCACGACGTTCGCGAAGACGGGTCCGGGTTCGAAGTCGAACTCCTTCTCGCCCTCGAGGTCGCGGATGACCTCGGTGCCGGTGACGTCGCTCGGCATCAGGTCGGGGGTGCTCTGGATGCGGCTGAACGACATGTCGGTGACGTCTGCGATGGTCCGCACCATCATCGTCTTCGCCAGCCCGGGGTTGCCCTCGAGGAGGGCGTTTCCGTCGCACATCATGCAGACGAGTATCTGCCGGAGGGTGTCGCGCTGACCGACTATCTTCTTCCCTACCTCGTCCTCCACCCGGGTGACGCGTTCCTGTAGCTCTCTCATCTCCTCCGATGCCATGTACTAACCACCTCCTCTCCGCCTAAGAAAGTACTCCTCGACCACACCTCTGTCGTCGGCGGACAGTCCGGCGGAGCCTTCGAGGTATAGCTCGGCGGCGCCGGCGCGTTCGACCTCCGGCGCGTCGAGGTCGTCGGAGTAGTAGCTGTCGCCTCCCTCGTCGCCCCCCGCAGAGGGCGAGCCTCCGCCCCTGAGGCGTATCAGAAGTTCCTCGTCGGCTTCCGAGAGGTTGCCTGGTTCGCCGACGAGGTGGTCGCCGGACTGCACGCCGGTGTAGCCGTCGTCGGAGGGGTCGACGAAGCCCGGGTCGCCGGGTGGGTCTCCGCCGATGCCGAGGGTGTCACGTGCGGCGTCGCCGGTCGCGCGGAGGTCGTCGACTCCACCCGCCATCAGGGCGGCCCCGAGCGCGAGGACGACCACGAGAGCTCCCGCGAGCCTGGCTGCGTCGACGAAGCCCCTGCTCGACGCGTCCTGGAGGTCTTCGAGCACCTCCAGGTACAGCGCGTCCGCGGCGGCTGCCGAGTCGTCGTCTTCGGCTGCGTCGCGTGCGGTACGTAGCTTCTCCCGGAGGTCGGGGTTGACGTCCTCGAACCGCTCGACCGTACGTCGGCGGTAGAGGACGACCGTGGCGCCGACGAGGTAGGCTACCGCGGCCGCCGCCGACAGGGGGTAGAGGAGGTCGTGGCCCGCGACGGCTGCGTCGAACCCCATTATCGATAGGGCGCCGAGCGCTACGAAGAACGCCGCAGCGGACTCCACGACGGAGTGCAGCACGGCGGCCTTCAGTCCCTCCCTCCTTATCTCGGACATCGCCTCCTCCACCTGTTCCCGGGACATCTTACCTCGCGTGCTCCGCCGGCCGGGGCAGTCCTCCGACGCTGCAGTCCGACGCTGCCTCGCATCTGTCGTACAGGTCTGCGTAGTCGGTGTGAAGTGAGTCGTAGTCGCTCCGAAGCCGGTCGACCTCGTCCTGTAGCTCCTGGTTGTCCTCCTCGAGCGACTCTATCTCGCGTTCGAGCTC
>CAZXNG010000173.1:0-3038 GCA_964642065.1 uncultured Halobacteriales archaeon | reverse complement strand
CCTCCAGCTCGAGGGAGGGTTCGTCGGCGCGGCGGGTGTCGGAGTAGCCGAAGTGGTAGTCCTCGGCCTCGTACGCCTCGAGGACGTCGAAGGCTTCGTAGGCTGCGTCCCAGAACGAGCCCTCGCCGGTCTCCATCATCCGGCACATGTCCTCTCCCATGACCTCGATGCGCTCTATCAGGTCGTCGCGCATCGCGGGGTCGCGGCAGGACTCGATGAAGACGTCGTTGTCGAGGAACTGGGTCTGGTACTCGGTGAACTCGTAGCTCTCGCCGCGGGCCTCGACCTCGGCGTAGTCGAGCACGACCTCGAACTGGTCGCTTATGCTCCTGTGGAAACGTTCGACCTCGCTCTCGATGATGGGTCTGGCGACGGACTTCGCCGCGGAGTTCCCAGGCAGGCTGTGTCCCGAGACCACCCGCAGCGGCTCCATCTCCTCCAGCGCCTCCTGCATCACGTGGTCGACGTACTCGTCGAACCTCCGTTCGAGCATAGACCTGCAGCGAGATAGTTCGTCGGACGACTGCGACGCGACTGACCCCTCTACTGCGCCGCTCATGTTCTCCTCCTTCTGTAGTTCACGGGCGCAGGTTCCGGTTCCCGGTATAAGTAGGCTTCGTCGAGTCGAGAAGATGGGTTCGACGTACGACGTACGTCCGGTGCGTCTGGACGGACGTACACCGGAGCCGGGGAGATGCCGAGCTGCGTAGCCGCAGGGACAGAGATAACACGGAGCCCGACTAACCCCATTTCATGTCAGAGATACCTTCCGCCCTCGAGGGACGGCTTGAGGAGGTCGCGGACGAACACGGCACCCCGACCTACGTCACCTCCGCCGAGACCGTCCGAAGCCGGTACCGGGAGCTGCGAGACGCTTTCCCCGACGCCCGCGTCCAGTACGCCTCGAAGGCCAACAGCAACCCCGAGATACTCCGCGTCCTCCACGAAGAAGGAGCAGCCGTCGACACCGTCTCTCTCGGCGAGGTCGAGGCCGCCCGTCGCGTCGGCTTCGACGAAGACCGGGTCATGTACACCGGAGTCAACCCTCCCGAGGGCGAGGTAGAGGGAGCGCTCGAACGCGGAGCCTTCGTCAACGCCGACTGCCGCAGCGTCCTCCACCGCGTCGCGGAGCATCACGACGGCGAAGTAGGGGTGCGCGTCAACCCCGACGTCGGCGCAGGCCACCACGACCACGTCGTCACAGGCGGCGAAGACTCGAAGTTCGGCGTCCCGTCGCGGGAAGCCGTCGAGGTCTTCGACCTCGCCGCCGACCTCGGCCTCGAACCCACCTGCCTCCACATGCACGTCGGCAGCGGCGTCCTCGACCCCGAGGCCCTCGCCGAGGCCGTCGAGGACCTCGTCGACGTCGCCCACCGCGTCGAAGACGCCGGCCACTCTCTCGACTACGTCGACGTCGGCGGCGGCCTCGGCGTCCCCTACCGTCCCGACGACGACCCCCTAGACGTCGAAGCCTACGCCGAACACGTCCACGACGTATACGACCTCGACGCCACCCTGGTGCTCGAACCTGGCCGGTACCTCGTCGCCGAGTCTACCGTGCTCCTGACGCGTGTGACGACGCGGAAGGAGGGGTACGCCGGCGTCGACGCCGGCTTCAACACCCTGCTGCGGCCGGCGATGTACGGCAGCTACCACCACGTCTCCAACGTCAGCAGGAACGTGCCGAAGGAGAACGTCGACGTCGTCGGACCCATCTGCGAGAACGGCGACTACCTCGCCCGCGACCGCGAGATAGGGGCGCCGGAGGAGGGCGACCTCCTCGCCGTCCACACAGCGGGAGCCTACGGCTTCGTGATGTCGTCGAGGTACAACGGCCGACGGCTGCCCGCCGAGGTACTTGTCGACGACGGCGAGGTCACGCTGGCGCGGGAGCGCGACCGCCTCGACGACCTGTATCATGGGACCTCCATCGAGTGACGGTGGCGGCGTTCGACGGTCGAAACTCGAAACGTAAGGTTTGAACGACGACCCCCACGTACCACGAACATGATACTGACGGTGAGCGGGCCGCCGGGGAGCGGCAAGACGACGCTGGCGAAGCGCCTTACCGAGCGCTTCGACCTCGACTACGTGTCCGGGGGAGACGTCTTCCGCGCGGAAGCCGAGGAGCGCGGCGTCTCTGTGGGGGAGTTCAACCGTATGGTGGAGGAGGAGCCGGAGATAGACCGCGAGCTGGACGAACGCCAGAGGGAGATAGCTCGGGAGCGCGACGACGTCCTCCTGGAGAGCCGGCTCGCCGGCTGGATGGCGGAGGAGCACGCCGACGTCAGCATCTGGTTGAAGGCCGACGACCGGGTGCGCGCGGAGCGGGTCGCCGAACGCGAGGACGTCACCGTCGACGAGGCGCTGGAGGAGAGCAGGCAGCGGGAGAGCAGCGAGGCGAAGAGGTACCGCGACCTCTACGACATAGACATCGACGACCTCACCGTATACGACCTCGTGATAGACACCGAGCGCTGGTGCGCCGACGCCGTCGCCGAGATAGCGGGGGCCGCGGTCGAGGAACTGGACGAACGGTAACCCCTCGTCATGAGCGCAAGACAAGCGTCATACACCCCTTCGTTTCGACTGGAGCTGTCGCCGTGACGTCACGCGATTCTCCTCCTGTCGACCGGTCGGCCGTCGTCGTCGACAAGCCCGCAGGCCCGACTAGCCACGAGGTCGCCGCCTGGGTGCGCGATCTCTTCGACGTCGACAAGGCCGCCCACACCGGCACCCTCGACCCCCGCGTGACGGGCTGCCTGCCAGTGCTGCTCGGCAAAGCAGCACGGGTCAGCGGCGTGCTCTCCGGCGCCGACAAGGAGTACGTCTTCGTGCTCGAGCTACACGACGATGTTCCGCGGGAGGACGTCGAGGACGTCCTCGCGGAGTTCACCGGCGAGATACTCCAGCGGCCGCCGCGGGTCGGGAGCGCGGCGCGGGAGCTCAGGACGCGGGAGATATACGCGCTCGACCTCCTCGACCGCGCCGGCGACCGCTGGCTCTGCCGCGTCGGATGCGAGAGCGGCACCTACGTC
>CAZXNG010000172.1:0-3044 GCA_964642065.1 uncultured Halobacteriales archaeon | reverse complement strand
CGACAGCGTCGAGTACGGCGTCGCCTGCAGCAGGAACGCCCGCGACGTCTTCGACGACCTGTTCGACGTCGAACCCGACTCGCTCTGTGCAGGCCACATCCCCATCGGACCCCCGAAGACGGCGACGTCGGACCGCGTCGTCCTCGCCGGCGACGCCGCCGCCCAGACGAAGCCCTACACCGGCGGCGGCATCGTCTACGGCATGCGCGCCGCCGACGTCGCCGCCGAAGCCGTCGACCCTGACGCGCCGGAGACGCTCGCGGAGTACGAGCGAGGATGGCGAGACGAGCTGATGCGGGACATCCGACTCGGCGGGCTAATACGTAACGTGTGGCGCGCCCCCACGCGCGCGCAACGCGCGGGGCTGCGTCTGTTCCAGGGGGAGATAGAGGTGCACATGGACAGGCCGACGACGTTGTTCAACCGCGCGACGGCGCGGCGGGTGCTCGCGAACGCCGTCGGACGGTCTACATAGGCGGCGGAGGCTGACGGCCCTGGTTGACGGCGTCGTAGTACGCCCGCCCCCAGTACGAGGAGAGCACGAGCGCGGCGAGAGCCGGCCAGAACACGACGCCGACGACGGACAGTGCCATCACGAGTCCGGCGACGGCGAGGACGAACAGGATGGCCAGCTGCAGCAGCCACATCTTCACATACGTGAGGCTGAATAGCAGTCGCGGTACTCTGAGGCCGAGGTAGGTGAAGACGACGCTGTCGGTGACCGCGAACGCCGTGTGGGCGGCGGGCAGGCCGTACACCCAGACGCCGGCGACGGCCGCGAGGTAGAGGCGCGTCGTCTCCCCGAGCATCTGCGGGGCCGCTCCGAGGCCGTTCTGGTACCGCAGCACCGCGTAGGCGGCCGCCGCTCCGATGCCGACGTAGACGGCGAGGCCGACGAGCGACCGGAGGCCGTCGTAGGTCAGCCGGAGGACGCCGGAGGTCGGTGGTACGCGGTCCTCGCCGTAGACGGCGCTCCGGCTGACGCGGTGGAGGTAGCCGAGCAGGGCGAGGAACGGCAGCACCAGCGGCGACAGCACGAGCATCGCGGTGCACCAGAGGAGCGGTCGCCAGCCCCTGCTGTAGGGGTATCGGAACGCGAACTCGACGGGTCGCGCCCTCCAGAGCTCCCGCGGGTCGGCAGGCTCACGTAGCACTGTCTGGAGTCCGCGGGCGCGGGGCAAAAAGCCTGCGAGGAGGGGGAGGCTCGGGTCTAGGGTAGCCTGTACAGCGTCGCCGCGCCCTGTCCGAAGCCGACGCAGAGCGTCGCTAGACCGGTGTCCGCGCCGCGGCGGTTCATCTCGTGCACCAGGGTGACGGGGAGACGCGCCCCAGACGCGCCGAGCGGGTGGCCTATGGCGATGGCGCCGCCGTTGACGTTGAAGATGTCGTCGTCGAAGCCGAGCTCCCTCTGGCAGTACAGCGTCTGCGAGGCGAACGCCTCGTTCAGCTCTACGAGATCGACGTCGTCGGTGGAGAGCCCCTCGCGGTCGAGGAGGCCGCGGGTGGCGGGCACGGGTCCGATACCCATCACGGTGGGGTCGACGCCCGCGACGTTGTTGCCGCCTATCTCGGCGAGGACGTCGAGGCCGTGGTCGTCGGCGAACTCCTGGCTGGTGACGAGGAGCGCGGCGGCTCCGTCGCTTATCTGCGACGAGTTGCCCGGCGTCACCGTGCCGTCGGCCTTGAACACGGTCGGCAGCTCCGACATCTTCTCGCGCGTGGTGTCCGGCCGGATGCCCTCGTCCTCGGTGACGGTGCCGTCGTCGGTCTCGATGGGCACTATCTCGTCGTCGAACCTGCCTTCCTCCGTTGCCTCGGCGGCGCGCATCTGGCTCCTGTATCCGTAGTCGTCCTGCTCTTCACGGGATACGTCGTACTCCTCGGCGACCTTCTCCGCCGTCATACCCATCTGGAGGTCGAAGACGTTGTACTCCTGCGCCATCCCCGGGTGCATGTGCTCCTGCGCGCCACCCATCTCGACGCGGCTCATCGACTCGACGCCTGCGGCGATGACGGCGTCGCGCTGTCCCGCGCGTACCGCGTCGGAGGCGCTGATGATGCTCTGCATCGACGACGCGCACCATCGGTTGATGGTGGTGCCGGGTACGTCTTCGCCGAGGTCGCTGAGCAGCGAGACGATGCGGGCGACGTTGTTCGCCTGCTCCTCGCGCTGCTGCGCGCAGCCGAGCATGAGGTCGTCGACGTCGTCGCCCTCGAGTCCGGTCTCGTCGAGGATGTGGTCGACGAGCGGGACGACGAGGTCCTCGCTGCGGGTGTCGGCGTAGACGCCGTCCTCCTTGCCCTGCGGTGTGCGTACGGCCCTGGCTACGACTGGCTGCTGCATGGGTGAGGTTCTGTATCATACGTACATAAGTCTGGTTCAACGGCGGACAGCGCAGGTAGAGTTTCGTCGAAAGTCGCCGCCGAAGTCAGCAGCCGACGTCCTCGACGCCGTCGATCTCGGACTCGAACTCCGTCCGGCGGAGGCCGTGGTCGAAGTCCTCGACGTTGAAGTCGTAGACCACGGTGCGGACGTCGTGCAGCGTCGCCGCGCCGCTGACGCCGAGCACTCCGGAGCCGTCGCCGACCGACGCGGAGGTGTCGAACTCCATACTGCTGGTGTTCAGGCCGCGCACCAGTATCCCCATGCTGTCGACCTCGACGGGGTCGTCCTGGAACTCCAGCGCCAGCTCCTCCACCTCGTCGCTCGTCGGATGCGGTAGCTCGCCGTAGAACACGGCGTCGTGCAGGGTAGCGTCCTCCATCGTCAGCCGGACGACGCCGCAGTCTCCTCCGTCCGCGAGTGCGAACTGCTGCTCGTAGTAAAGCTGGTCGGCCTGTATCTCGTCGAACTCGGCGTAGACTCCGTCGCCGGTGCCGGCGCTGCTGGCGAGCGGCAGGCCGTACGCCGCGGCTGCGAAGCCCGTGGCGAGTACGGCTAGCGCGGAGCAGACGAGCGCGGTCCGGAGCCTACGGCGGGAGAGACCCATCTATATCAGGTTCGAAGAGCGGAGGTTTATATCTTGCGCGGGCGCGAGCGGGTG
>CAZXNG010000171.1:0-3076 GCA_964642065.1 uncultured Halobacteriales archaeon | reverse complement strand
GTCGACGGTGAACTCTCCGCCGACGGGGGTCTCGAGCTTCACGCCGTCGGCGCCCCGCTTCAGGTACCGCTGCGCGCTCTCCACCGACCGCTCCATCGACGCGCCGTAGCTGCCGAACGGCATGTCGCCGACGACCATCGCGCGTTCGGCTCCCCGCGCAACCGCCGCGGTAGCGGAGAGGGACTCGTCGAGCGTGACCGGCAGGGTGTCCTCGTATCCGAGCCGGACGTTGCCGATGCTGTCGCCGACGAGCAGCACGTCGACTCCGGCGTCGTCGAGCAGCCGTGCGTCGGCGGCGTCGTACGCCGTCAGCATCGCGACGTCCTCGCCCTCCCGCTTCATCTCACGCAGCCGGCTCTCGTTCACGGTCATCGGTACCGGGGACGCGTCGCCGGCGGAAATATCCTCCGAGCCGCGGCCGAGAGAGCCACGTTTATGGTAGGAACCGCCGAAAGGCATCCCATGGTAGAGGTACGTGCGCCGGCGACCAGCGCCAACCTCGGCAGCGGGTTCGACGTCTTCGGCGTCGCTCTCGACAAACCCGCCGACCTCGTCAGGGTGGAGCGCGCCGAGTCTACGTCGATAGAGGTCCACGGCGCGGGGGCGCAGTACATCCCCGAGGACCCGGAGAAGAACACCGCGGGAAAGGTCGCGGAGATGCTGGAGGCGCCGGCGCACATAGAGATAGACAAGGGCGTGCGTCCGTCGAGCGGCCTCGGGTCTTCGGCGGCGAGTGCCGCGGGCGTCGCCGTCGCCCTCGACGAGCTCTACAATCTCGGACTGAGCGACCAGGAACTCGTGGAGGCGGCGGCGGAGGGCGAGAAGGTCGTCAGCGGCAGCGCCCACCAGGACAACGTCGCCCCTTGTATCATGGGCGGCTTCACCGTGAGTGGCGACGACGGAACCCTGCAGTATCCGGCGGACTTCCACTGCGTGGTAGCTCTGCCGGACCTCATCGTCAGCACCAGCGACGGCCGCGACGCCCTTCCGCAACACGTTTCGATGGAGGAGCGTTCGGAGACCGTCGCCGACGCATCGAAGGTCGTCGCCGGAGTGCTGGAGGACGACATCGATCTCCTCGGCCGCGGGATGCGGGACGAAGTCGTCGAGGACGCCCGCGCCCCCCTGATAGACGGCTACTCTGACGCGAAGGAGGCGGCGCTGGACGCCGGCGCCGCAGGGGTGACCATCAGTGGAAGCGGCCCCAGCGTGCTCGCGGTATGTGAGCGCGAAAAACGCCCCGACGTCGCGGAGGCGCTGGTCGAGGGTTTCTGGAGCGCCGACGTCGAAGCCCGCGCGTACCAGGCGCGCGTCGGCGACGGTGCACAGGTGCTCAGCAGGAGATAGGTCGGGTTAGTCAGTCGCCTTCGATGGTCTCCATCACCCGGCTGTGGAACTCCTGGATGACCTCGCTCTTGTCCTCCGCGAGGACGACGTCCGTCGCCGCCAGCGACGCGAGGCCGAACGCCATCGGCGTCGGACTGTCGGGTTCGACCGCGTAGACGTCTATCTCGCCGTCGTGTATCTCGCCGAGCACCTCTTGGATGTGGTCTACGTCGAGCTTGTCCTCCATTACCTCGCGGTAGGCTTCGTCGAGGACGACGAACTCGTCGAGGTCCTCGGCGTAGTTGATGAGCATGTCGCTGCTGACCTGCTGACGCTTCGCGCTCTTCTTGTTCCCCATGTAGTTCTTCAGTATCATCAGAGCGCGGGTGGCGTTGATGCGGAAGTACCGCTTCAATAGCTCGCTGCCCTCCAGCGCTTCCCGCAGCACATCGCGGGCGCGGTCGGGCTCCAGCGCCTCTATGACGTCGTAGACGTCGACGCGTCGGTTGACGGGGATGGACACGACGAAGCCGTTGTCGGCGACGCTGAGCTTGACGTTGGTGCCGACGCGCCGCGATACCTCGTGTGCGACGACCCGGCTCATGCCGTCGTTGAACTTCCTGCCGTAGTTCGAGTGGAAGTAGTAGTTCCGCCTCCCCCTGTCGAGGTCGACGACCTGTTCGACGACGAACTGCTCGTCCGACGACACCGACACCTCGCCCGCGTACCGGATCTGCTCGTCGAACATGGAGACTATGCTGTCTCGGCTGTTCGAGTCTATGGGGTATTCCTCCAGGTGTTCGATTGCGGCGCCGGTGCCGCGGCGCATGACCTCGCACATCTCCCGGCGGAACCCGAGTATCTCGCGGCCGAGGTCGTAAGACAGCGGCAGACGTTCGCTGTACCACGACGGCACCGTGGGCTCCGCTCCGGTGGGGTCGACGTAGACCTTGCTGCCGCGGCGGTACTTGAACTCGTACCGGTCGCCGCCGAGGACGAAGACGTCGCCCTTCCGGAGCTTGTCGAGGTAGCCTTCGTCGAGGTCGCCGACCCACTCGCCTTCCCCCCGGGTCTTGACGTCGATGGTAAAGCTGTCGGGGATGGTGCCGATGTTCGTCATGTAGATCATCCTCGCCTTCCTCCCCCGACGTCCTATCAGGGGTTCACCGACGTCGAACTCGGGGTAGTGGTGCTCGCCGCTCGGCGGGTCGTTGGTGTCCCGCCATATCTTCGCGTAGATGGAGCGGTCCTCCATCCCCTCGTACTCCGCGGTCATGTACCGCATCAGCTTCTCCCACTCCTCGTCCGAGTAGCTGCGGTAGGGATACGCTCGTCTCAGTGTCGCGAGCATCTCGTCCTCAGCCCAGACGCGGTTTATCGCCATGCCGTAGACGTGCTGCACCAGCACGTCCTGCGCGTTCTCGGGCACGAAGACGCGGTCGACGAACCCCTCCTCCGCCTTCTTCAGCATGACCGCGCACTCGACGAGCTCGTCGCGGTCGAGCGCGAACACCCGTCCTTCGACGGTCTCGCCGAGCGAGTGGCCGGCGCGGCCGACGCGCTGCAGCAGGCCGGCGACGGATTTCGGCGACCCTATCTGCACCACGAGGTCGATGTACGGCATGTCGATGCCGAGCTCCAGCGACGTCGAGGACGTGACGACGTCGACGTCCCCTCGCTTCAGCTTCTCCTCTATCTCCTTCCTGCTGCCCTTCCCGAGCGACCCGTGGTGGCAGCCGCTGTTGTCGTC
>CAZXNG010000170.1:0-3094 GCA_964642065.1 uncultured Halobacteriales archaeon | reverse complement strand
CTCGAACTGGCTCTGAGCCTTCTCCTCCTTGCCCTCCAGCGAATCCACGCGTACCTCCAGCGTCTCCTTCTCGTCCTCTAGGTCCTCCACCGTCTCGTCGATGGACGCCTCCACCATGACTCCGCCCGCCGTCCGGTAGACGCCGGCGTCCTCGTCGGCTTCGTCGAGAGCCTCCAGAGCACGTTCGGCCTCCCGAAGCTGCTCCTCCGACTGCTGCTTCTGCATCGCTATCTGCGACAGCTGTTCCTGTAGCTCCTGTAGCTTCTGGAGCTTCTCCTGGGCTTCCGGCGGTAGTTCTGCGCTCATCGGTACACCTAGAGCGGGACCTCTGAAAGGGGTTGTGGTATGTGAACCGTGGAGATCTTCCGCGTGACGTGACGTCTAAACCCTCCGGAGCCGCAGCCCGGTTTCGCCGGAACTTTGATAGGGGAACCGGGTTAAGTAGTGGTATGTTCGAGACCGAGCGCCAGAAGAAGGATCTGAAGCTCGCCGCGTGGTTCGCGGCGTTCGTCGTCGTCGCCTCCGGACGGTACTACTGGCAGACCGCGGAGCTCCTCGGCATCTGGATAGGTATAGGTATCGGGGTCCTGTCGTTCTTCATAGCGTACATCTTCCTCCGAGTGCTCAGGATGCTCCTCAGGGTGTCGGGACTCGACCGACCGATAAGGGAGAAGAAACAGGAGATAAAGGACCAGATAGCCGAGGTGGTCGCCGAGGTCGAAGAGGAGATCGAGCAGGAGCGAGAAGGCGCGAGCTAGACAGACCGCTCCACGAGACGGACGACCCTCCGGTTTCTACCGGTCGTTCAGCACGGTTTCCGCTATCTCTACGAACCGCGACCACGTGTTGACCCCTGCTCTCAACGCTACGAGGTTGGGGGCGGAGACGTCGAACACGAGACGGCCTTCGGAAAACGCGACATCGACGCTCGACCTGCCCTCCAGCTCTTCCACCTCGGGTGAGACGCAGCGAAAGATAGACTCGACGTCGTCGTCCTCGAGAACTAGCTTCGCCCGGTGGCTACCGGACATCCACGCGTTTGACTCCGCCGCCGCGCTCCTTCAGGAATATCCTGTGGCCGCAGTAAGGGCACTTGATTCCGCGGGCGGACTCTATGTCGGTGGCACGTTTGCACCGCGCGCACTTGTACGGCATCCGTCAGTCCTCCTGGGCTTCCCTTATCGCGCGGTCGACGGCTTCTCCGCCGGGCGTCGACGTGGTGTAGGCTCCTCCGGCGAACCGGTAGCCGCAGCGCGAACACTCCCACACCCCGGTGTCGGTGCGCGACACCCGTTCTTCGTCGCACTCGGGGCAGGTGTGGTCCTTGTTCATCTCCTCCTCGACGTCGGCTACCCGCTTGCGGCCGACCCTGCCGTACCTGGCTCCGAAACGTCCGGCGCTACGGGAGACCCGGCCGGACTTGCGTTCCTCGGTCATGTCCGGTCTGACTCCGGCCGCGGCAATAAAACCTGCGACCCAGGGCCGCCCGCCTGCAGCGGATTGAGAAGGAGTTAAGCGCGTCCGACGTCACCGTGAACCCATAGAGATGGGACTCCGCGACGAACTCGACGAACGCGCGGCGAAGATGGGGGAACGCGTCCCCTACCCGTACCTCCTGACCGTCACTGTGGTGTTGACCTACGTCGTCATGGTGATGGGGTCGTACACGAGCTCGATAGGCGCCGGCCTGTCGTGTCCCGACTGGCCGCAGTGCTACGACGTCTGGATACCGTTCCTGAACCCCGAGGCGATGTACAGCCACCCCGACTTCCCGGGGTACGCGGAAGCCTACACCACGACGCAGATATTCGCCGAGTGGGCGCACCGGGGCCTCGCCAGCATCGCCGGACTGCTCGTGCTGGCGTCTACCGCGGGCGCCTGGTTCGGAGCCGACAAGCCCGCAGTCGTCAGGTGGTCGACCGTCGCCGCGCTGTTCTTCATGCCGTTCCAGGTGGTGCTCGGCGGCCTCACCGTGACCCGACAGCTGGAGCCCGCGATAGTGACGCTGCACCTCGCCACCGCCACATTGATTATCGTATCGCTCACAGTTGCAACGACAGCAGCCTGGTACGACAGGTAACCACATGGACAGGAAGAAGTTCGTAGACCTCGTCACCGTCACCACGCTCGCCACCTACGTCCTCGTCCTCGTCGGCGCAACCGTCTCGGTCCGCGACATCGCCGCAGCATGCGGCGGATGGCCGACGTGCGGCGGCGGACTCGCTCCGCCCGTCCACGACGTAGAGATGACGATAGCGTGGAGCCACCGCTTCGCAGCGCTCCTGACCGCGGGGCTAGTCGGCGCCACCGCGGTGTCGGCGTACCGCGTCGACGTCGAACCACGGGTGCGGCTGGCGGCCACGGCCGCCGCAGCCCTCTACCCCGTACAGGTGGGTCTAGGTGCCCTCGCCGCAGTCGACTACCCCGGATATCTGCCTGCGCTACACCTCGGCTTCGGAGCCGCGATATTCGGCTCTCTTATAGCGACGCTGGCGTGGAGCATGTCGAGGGACGACGTCGAGATAGAGCGCGGCAGCAGACGAGCCGAACCCGACGAGGAGCCGTCGCCGCCGTCGAAGATAGGGGCGTACGTCTCGATGACGAAGCCGCGGCTGATGTGGCTGCTCTGCCTCGTCGCCCTCGCCGGCATGGGGCTCGCCGCCGCAGCGTCCGCGCTACCTCTCGACCCCGTCACCGCGACCGCGACCCTCGCCGGCGGATGCCTCGCCATCGGCGCCAGCGGCACCTTCAACCACGTCATCGAACGCGACCGCGACAGGAAGATGCAGCGCACCAGCGACCGTCCGCTCGCCACCGATGTCGTACCGGTGAGGAACGCCGTCGCGTTCGGCGTCTTCCTAACCGCGGCGTCGCTCGCTACGTTCCTAGCCTTCGTCAACCCTGCCGCAGCGGTGCTAGCCCTCGTCGCCATCGCGTTCTACAGCGTCGTCTACACCGTCGTCCTGAAGCCCAACACCTCGCAGAACATCGTGCTAGGCGGAGCAGTCGGCGCGCTGCCGGCTCTAATCGGATGGAGCGCGGTCACCGGCAGCGTAGGTCTGCCGGCGCTCGCGCTCGGCTTCCTGATCTTCCT
>CAZXNG010000169.1:194-3112 GCA_964642065.1 uncultured Halobacteriales archaeon | reverse complement strand
CTCGAACTCCACCTCCGCGTCCACCTCTGCGCAGACCCTGCGGCCGACCTCGCGGTTGTACTCGCTCTTCAGGCGCTCTACTAGCTCGGGGTCGACGACGTGCTCCAGAAGGCGTTCGTTCTCCTCCACCAGCGGCGGCGCGCGGGTGCCAACGAGGTAGCCCTCGAAGTCGTAGCCCTCCAGCCGGTCGACTATCCGGTTCGCCCAGAGGTCGAGGTCGGTGAAGGCGTCGTCGCACACCCAGCATCTCTCCGGCTCCTCGAAGTCCTCGTCCTCCTCCAACGCGACCGCGACGCGCAGGGCGCGGCCGCGTTCGTCGTTGCCGAGGCCGTGGCTCAGCTGGGCGAAACGACGGCCGAGACAGTGGTCGCAGATCTCGCCCTCTTCGAGCACGTCCCGGGCTTGCTCAAGCAGGTTCACTTGGTGGAGGTGGAGGCCGAGGCTACGTCAAGGTTTCCAGTTGCTGGCGGGTAGGGTGGGGTTGTGTGGGAGAGCTGTGTCGAAGGATAGGTGTACGGTTCAGTCCGACTGCGGGCCTTCACCGGGCTTGCCGACGACGAGGTCGACGTCTCCGGTGCCGATCTTGATGGGCTGTCCGACGATGACGTTCTCTGTGACGCCGTTGAGGTCGTCGTCCTCGCCGTGGACGGCCGCGTCGAGCAGGTGGTTGACGGTGACCTCGAACGCCGCGCGCGACAGCACGCTGCCCTTCGACCCCGAGATGCCGTGGCGGCCTATCGACTGTAGCTCGCCCGTCGTCGTCATCGCGTCGGCGACGAGCATGACGTGTCGGATGTCGACCTCGAGACCCTGTTCGTCGAGGGTGCTGACTATCTCCTCGACGATGGTGTTGCGCGCCGCCTCGATGCCGAGCGCCTTCTCCATCTCGTGGAGGTTGTTGGTCTTGCTGCGGGTGGAGTCGACGCCGTCGACCTTCAGCGCCTTCTTGAACTTCGAGCCCTCGGTGTAGAGCACGTACTCCTCGTTGCCCTCGTCGTCGACCTCCTCCTTCCGGATGACGACGCGGTCGACGCCGTCGATTCCCTTGAACACGACCTCTCTGAGTTCCTCCACCAGCTGCAGGAGCGCACGGTACGACGGCGCGTCGGGTCCGAACGACATCGAGTCCTCGTCTACGTCGACGCCGAGCTCGTCCTCGATGGTCTCCGCGACCTCCTCCCGGGACAGCTGGCGTTCCTCTAGCGCTTCCTCGTCGAGGTCGACGCCGACGCGCATGTCGGCGACGTCGATGGAGAGGTCGCCGATGGAGAGAACGTCCGTGGACTCCAGCTCCCAGACGACCTCCCTCGCCTTGTCGCGGTCGTCCGCGTACTCGTCCTCGAGGAAGATCGTCATCATCGGTGTGTCGGGCTCCTTCCGCGCGTCCACGAGCTCGATCAACCGCGGCAGCCCCTGGGTGACGTCGATCTCGGCGACGCCGGCGTAGTGGAACGTGTTCATCGTCATCTGGGTGCCCGGCTCCCCGATGGACTGCGCGCTCACGGTGCCTACGGGCTCGAGGGGGTCGATTCGCGTCTGCTCGTACCTCTCGTAGACGGCGTCGACGACCTCCTCCGCCTCCTCGTCCGAGAGGTCGCGTTCCTCGACCTGCTCGCGGACCTTCTCTCTCAGCCGCTCCGGAAGCTCGCTTCCCTCGAGGTGGTCCTCGACGCTCATCAGTCGTCACCTCCTGCGGCGGCGTCGACCTCTGCCTCGACGACGCGGTCGACGATGGCGTCGACATCGACGGCGTCTCCGTCCGGCATCTTCATCGGGTCGGTGCCGTCCTCACCGTACTCGAACTGGACGATGTCGTTCTCGCTGTTCCGGACAGTGCCGTCGTACTGCGCCTCCAGCTCCTGAAGCGCGTTGATGAGTCGGCGCTGGAGGTAGCCGCTCTTCGACGTGCGGACCGCGGTGTCGACGAGCCCCTCTCGTCCACCCATCGCGTGGAAGAAGAACTCCCGTGGGTCGAGCCCCTCCTTGTAGCTGTGGCGGACGAAGCCCCGGGCGTCGGCGCTGAGGTCGTCCTCCTTGAAGTGCGAGAGCGTACGGCCCTCGTAGCCGCGGTTGATGCGTTCGCCGCGCACCGCCTGCTGTCCGACACAGCCCGCCATCTGCGTGAGGTTCAGCATCGAACCACGTGCGCCGCTGTCCGCCATCACGACGCCGGGGTTGTCGTCATCGAGGTACTGCTCCGCGATCTCACCCGCGCTGTCACGCGCCTGACCCAGCGCCTGCATGATCTTCATCTCCAGCGTCTCCTCCAGCGACCGACCCGGCAGGCTCTCTAGCTCTCCGCGTTCGTAGGTCTCGATGAGGCGTTCGACCTCCTCCTCCGCCTCCTCGATGCCTACGTCTATCTCCTCCCTCGCCTCCTCCGGCAGGTCCTCGTCGCTGATGCCGAACGAGAACCCGAAGTGCATTATCGACCGGATGGCGAGCGCGCTGACGTCGTCTATGAACTCGGCGGTGCGGTCCATGCCGTATATCTTCGCGACGGTCTCGACGACCTCGCCGACGAACGAGCCGACGGCGTCCTCGTCGATGGTTCCCTGCAGTAGCTCACCGTCCTCGATGACGACGTCGTCGCCGGCGCTGGACTCGAACTCCATGTCGAGGCCGTCCGGCAGCAGCAGCGAGAAGATGGTGTCGCCGTACCAGTACTCGTCCGCGTCCTCTACCTCGTCGGGCTCCGGTAGCTCGGTGACGCTGGTCTTCCTCAGGAGGTCGAGCGACTGCGACTCGTCGAACCGTTCCTCCTCGTGCGTCAGGAGGTAGGTTCCGCTGATGTGGTCTTGGATGGCGCCGATTATGGGGCCGCCGAACCTCGGCGACAGGATGTGCTCCTGCACCTTCATCAGCACCTCGGCCTCCGCGAGCGCCTCCTCGCTCTGGATGACGTGCATGTTCATCTC
>CAZXNG010000169.1:0-184 GCA_964642065.1 uncultured Halobacteriales archaeon | reverse complement strand
CGACCTCGTCGGGCTCCGGTAGCTCGGTGACGCTGGTTTTCCTGAGCAGGTCGAGCGACTGCGATTCGTCGAACCGTTCCTCCTCGTGCGTCAGGAGGTAGGTTCCGCTGATGTGGTCCTGGATGGCTCCGATGATGGGGCCGCCGAACCTCGGCGACAGGATGTGCTCCTGCACCTTCATCAG
>CAZXNG010000168.1:0-3127 GCA_964642065.1 uncultured Halobacteriales archaeon | reverse complement strand
CGTGGAGACGGTAACGACGGATGGAGAGACTGACGAGAGGGTGCGGGAGGAGTGGACCGACTACAGCTTCTCCGATAGGGCCTCGCTCTCGGTCGAGAACCTCGACGTGTACTACGGGGACGAGAGAGCTATCGACGGTATATCGATGGATATCCCTG
Source organism: uncultured Halobacteriales archaeon (assembly GCA_964642065.1). GTDB lineage: Archaea > Halobacteriota > Halobacteria > Halobacteriales > Halorutilaceae > JAQZDA01. The sequence continues at coordinate 2,969 of CAZXNG010000168.1, read as the reverse complement.
AAAAGAGTGTGACCGCCTTGATAGGGCCATCTGGGTGTGGTAAGTCCACGTTCCTGAGGTCTCTCAACAGAATGAACGACAGGATCAAATCGGCTCGCGTCGAAGGCTCCGTCGAGTTCTACGGTCAGGAGATATACCAGGACGAGATAAACCTCGTCGAACTTCGCAAACGAGTAGGGATGGTTTTCCAGAAGCCAAACCCCTTCCCCAAGAGCATACGTGAGAATATCGCCTACGGCCCGAGGAAACACGGCGACATAACACGTGGCCTGGTTCCTCGTCTCCTAGGCAGAGACGACAGGGAGAAGGAGAAAGAGGTCGTCGAGACGTCGCTGAAACGTGCCGCTCTGTGGGACGAGGTGAAGGACAGGTTGGGCGAGAACGCGCTGGGGCTCTCTGGTGGACAGCAGCAGCGTCTGTGTATCGCACGGTGTCTCGCCGTAGATCCCGACGTTATCCTCATGGACGAGCCCGCGTCCGCGCTCGACCCCGTCGCCACGTCGAAGATAGAGGACCTCATCGAGGAGCTAGCGGAGGACTACACCGTGGTGATCGTCACCCACAGCATGCAACAGGCAGCCCGAATCTCCGATCAGACCGCTGTGTTCCTCACCGGCGGAAAGCTCATCGAGTACGACGACACCGACAAGATATTCGAGAACCCCGAGAGCCAGCGCGTCGAAGACTACGTAACAGGGAAGTTCGGGTGAAACATGCCAAGGGAAGACTACCAGGAACGGCTGGAGATGCTTCAGGACGATGTCATCAGAATGAGCTACAGCGTCCTCGACAGGTTCGACAGCGCGTTGACCGCGCTCGAGACGCGGGACGAGGATCTCGCGTGGGAGGTCATCGACGGTGACGCCGAGGTCAACGAAACCTATCTGGAAATCGAGCAGGAGTGCGTCGACCTCATCGCGTTACAGCAACCCGTCGCAGGAGACCTCCGGCTAATCGTCGCGTCGTTCAAGATAATAACCGATCTCGAACGTATCGGCGACCTGGCCACCAACCTAGCGGAGGTGAGCCTGGAAGCAGATACACAGCACTACCCCGGTGTCGACGCTGAGGACATCGCGGGGATAGCCAGAGACATGGTGGAGGACAGTGTTCAGGCGTACGTGGAGGAGGATGTCAAGCTGTGTTATGAGGTCGACAGACGAGATGACGGCCTCGACGAACTCTGTGAAGACGTCAGCAGCAGGGTGATCAGAGAGCTGATAGAAGCCGGAGATGTAGAAGACGATAGACGGGCACAGGAGATGCTCGAAGAAGCGACGCAGCTGCTCTTGACGATACGCGACCTGGAACGCGTGGGAGACCACGCCGTCAACATCGCAGCGAGGACGTTGTACATGATAGAGAGCGACGACGAGCTGATATGGTAGTGGCTGCCTTCGTCTGCGTTCGGAACGCCGGACGTAGCCAGATGGCGGCTGCGTACGCGGAACGTGAGGTAGAGAGACGTGGTCTGGAGGACGGGGTGGACGTCGTTACCGGTGGAACAGATCCAGCCGACGAGGTTCACGAGGTGGTAGTGGGGGTGATGAGAGAGGACGGCTTCGACCTCAGCGAGCGGACTCCCCGAGAAATAGCTGCGGAAGAGCTAGTGGACGCCGACTACGTGGTGACCATGGGCTGCAGCGCGGACGACGTCTGTCCAGCGGCCTTCGCTGGCGACAGCAGGGACTGGGGGCTGGACGACCCGGGCGAGATGGACGCCGCTGGTGCAAGTTCGGTGAGGGACGAGGTACGACGGAGGGTTAACGAGCTGTTCGACGAGATAGAGAGCGAGCTCTAGCTCTATGGAAGAGCTGCTTCTTCTCGGGGTTCTGGCGTTCGCAGGTGGAGCGTTCGGTGCTTCCGTCGGCGCGCTGAACGCCTTCGCGTTCACGGGGTTCGTCGTCGTAGCCGGCGAGATCTTGAACGTGGTCCAGGCCAACCTTGGCGAAAGCTGGGTGGACGTCACCCATGACGTCGGGTTCGGCGTCGTCTTCGGGCCGCACGTTGCGTTCGCGGGCGGCGCAGCCGCTTCAGCATACGTCGCGAAGAAAGGCTACGGAGACCTCGATGGACCTTGGGGATACCACCCGGCGAAGCAGATCACACGGGGTCTCGGAAACCGCCCGGACGTCCTCGTAGTAGGCGGCGCGTTCGGTCTCGTCGGGTACGTGTTTGCGGAGGCGTCAACCGCGCTGTCGCTACCTTACGACCCCGTCGCCGCCGGCGTCGTCGCGTCGGCAGTAGCACACCGTGCTGTCCTCGGATACGACGTCGTCGGTGCCGCCTCGGTCCGTCTAGATGGCGAAATCTGGCTGCCGTACCAGTCGAAGATGGTGGACGTCGTCGCACTCGGTGCGGTGGTGGGCGCCCTAGGGGGTTACATCAGCTACGCTACCGGGAGCGCGTTCCTCGGATTCGGGTTGAGCGCAGCCTCGCTCGCTCTGATGTGCGCGGGAGTACCCAAGATACCTGTCACCCACCATATCACTCTGCCAGCCGGCACAGCGGTGCTCGCGCTGGCCGGAGCGTCGTCAGGAACGGTCGAGGTCACGGCACTGGAGGGTGTACCCCTGTGGATGGTAGTTATGGCCGGAGTGTCTTTCGGGGTATTCGGCGCTGTCGCTGGAGAGGCCGGTCAACGGCTGCTCTACCAGGGAGCGGAGACCCATCTCGATCCGCCAGCCGTCAGTATAGTCGCCTCCACTTCGTTGATAGCGGGTCTCTCTGTCCTTGGCTTTCTTCCCACGGCAGCGTGGATACCCACGCCATAGAAACTGCAGTCACTACACACAAGATCAGATATCCACCATGGCCGACACGTCAACCTCTTTCCTCTTCTCCCTCATCTCCCGAACAGAAACGAAACACCGCTAAACCAACGAAGCAGGCTATCGAACCCTAAATTACACTTTGCGTGGGACCGGAATAACGCACGGATTTTACGGGCAGATAACGACACCATATAA
>CAZXNG010000167.1:0-3132 GCA_964642065.1 uncultured Halobacteriales archaeon | reverse complement strand
CCGCGCTGACCTCCTCGAGCAGCGGACGGAGGTTGTCCGCCTTGCACCGCCAGTTCCCCCTTACCTGCTCGACGACCAGCTGGCTGTCGCCGACGGCTTCGACTTCGCGGTAGCCGAGCTCTCTCACCTCTGTGAGAGCGTCTAGCAGCGCCGCGTACTCGGCTTCGTTGTTCGTCGCCTCCCCTATCTCCCGAGCGTCCTCCAGTACGACGCCGTCGTCGTCCTCGACGACGTACGCCGCCGCCGCCGGCCCCGGGTTGCCGCGGGAGGCGCCGTCGAAGTAGACCGTCGCGGAGCCGTCTCCCGCGAGGATACGACGTATCCGGTCCTCGTTCCCCTCGACTCCGACGCCGTCATCTCTTTCGACGACCACGGCTCCACCCAGCCGCGCGCGCCATCCACCCGCCTTCTCCGACACCTCGGCGCCCGCGTGCTCCAGCTTCCGACGTGCTTCGTCGGGGTCTACGTCGATGCGCTCCATCGGAACCTCGTTGGCCTCGCGTCGACAAATATCTGCGGAAGCTCTCGCGTGGACGGCGACCGCCGGACGGCTCTGCAACGCCGCGACACGGACCATATCCGAGTCTTTAAGTCGGGCTCCTCACACTGTATATATGGTTATCGTATGTCTAACTCCACACGACAGAGAACCGAGGAGGTTGAGGCGGAAGCCGTTCAGGACGAGGGGGAAGAGGAGGAAGCCGCACGAACCTGTCCCGAGTGCGACTCCACGGACCTGATGACGGACGGCGAACGCGCCGAGGTGGTCTGCGGAGACTGCGGCCTCGTGATAGAGGAGGACAAGATAGACCCTGGACCCGAGTGGCGGGCGTTCGACCACAGCGAGAACCAGGAGAAGTCTCGCGTGGGTGCGCCGACGACGAAGACGATGCACGACAAGGGCCTCACGACGACGATAGACTGGAAGAACAAGGACGCCTACGGTCGCTCCATCTCGTCGGAGAAGCGCAGCCAGATGCACAGGCTGCGGAAGTGGCAGGAGCGCATCCGCACCAAGGACGCCAGCGAACGCAACCTCCAGTTCGCGCTCAGCGAGATAGACCGGATGGCGAGCGCGCTCGGCGTACCCCGCAGCGTCCGCGAGGTCGCCAGCGTCATCTACCGCTCGACGCTGAAGGAGGACCTCATCCGCGGACGCTCGATAGAGGGCGTCGCAACCGCGGCACTGTACGCCGCCTGCCGCAAGGAAGGCATCCCGCGCTCTCTCGAAGAGATTTCGGAGGTCTCCCGCGTCGACCGGAAGGAGATAGGTCGGACGTACCGGTACATCAGCCAGGAGCTCGGTCTCGAGATGGAGCCCGTCGACCCCAAGAAGTACGTTCCCCGTTTCTGCAGCGAGCTCGATCTGCCGGAGGAGGTGCAGAGCAAGGCCAGCGAGATAATCGACACAACCAGCGAGCAGGGCCTCCTCAGCGGAAAGAGCCCGACGGGTTTCGCCGCCGCCGCCATCTACGCGGCGTCGCTGCTCTGCAACCAGAAGCGCACACAGCGCGAGGTCGCCGAGGTCGCGAACGTGACCGAGGTCACCATCCGGAACCGGTACCAGGAGCAGATGGAGGTCATGGGGCTGCAGTAGCCTCCCGAAGGAGCCCACAGGCAGAGACACACCGGCGGCGTCCGCCGCGGAAGATTTAACCCTCTCTCTCCGGAGTTATTAGGCGATGACAGCGCTACGAGTCGCGGTGTTCTTCTCCGGCGGCGCCAGCGGCCTACGGTACCTCGCCGAACACGACCCGAACTACGCCGAACGATACGAGGTCGTCGGCGCGTTCACCGACCAGCCCGACGCACACGGCGTCGAAGCGGTCCGCGACCTCGACGTACCCGTGAAGTCCAACGATATAGACGTGTTCTACGACGAACGCGACGCGCCGATGAAGGACATGGAGGTCAGGGAGGAGTTCGACCGTGAGACCCTCGATATGATAGAGCCCTGGGACGCCGACGTCGTTCTTCTGTCGGGCTACATGCGCATCCTCACCGACTCCGTCGTAGAGGAGTACACCGTCGTCAACGTCCACCCTGCCGACCTCCGGTTCGAGGAGGACGGCGAACGAGTGTACACCGGCTTCGACCCCGTCTACGACGCCGTCGAGGCTGGCGAACCCTACACCCGCAGCAGCGTCCACCTCGTAACTCCCGAGGTCGACGACGGCCCCCTGCTGACGGTGTCGCGGCCGTTCGAGGTCCACCGCGACCTCGTCGACGCCCTTCTGGAGCACGGCGCCGCCGACGCCGTCCGCGACTACGTGGGGAGCCACCAGGAGTGGATGAAGTGGATGGGCGACGGTCCCGCGCTCGCTAAGGCGCTGGAGCTATTGGCGGAGGACCGCGTCGAGGTACGCGACGAAGGAGGAGGCAAGACGGCTTACGTCGACGGCGAGGAAGGCCCGCTGGTGATGGGCTGAAGTAGGAGAAAAACCGCTACAGCCGTCCCTTCGCCTTCCGCAGCAGGCCGTCGAGCACCTCCGGCGTCGTCGGATGGTACGCGCGGTCCGGTATCTCCGAGACCTCCATCCCGTTCTCGACGACGACCTGCATCGTCTTCGCCATCACGTCGGCGTGCAGGTGCATGCCCTCGTAGCCGAGGACCTCCCCCGACCGCGACACCACGAGCTTCGCGAGACCGTGCGGGGCGTCCTTGGTCTTGAAGACGCCGTCGCTGGCGGCGTCGCGGGACACCACCACGGGGTCGAACCCTCGTTCCCGTGCTCTCTCTTCCGTCAGGCCGACGACGGCGTAGGGGTAGACGGAGAGCCCCGAGAACACGACCTTGTGGGTGATGGATTCGTACTCCCGGAGGGCGTCGCCGGCTAGGTCCGCGAGCACGTTGTCGGCTGCGACGGCGGCCTCCTCCTTCGCGACGTGTAGGATGGGACGTCGGCCGTTCGCGTCGCCGACCACGAGCACTCCGTCGACGTCGCGGGCGAACAAAGTGTCGTCCACCCATCCAGGTTCGGGCGAGGTGAGGTCGTCGAGGCCGTCCGGCAGATTCGGTCGGCGGCCGGTGAACAGGTAGAGGTCGTCGGCTTCGACCGCGCGTTCGCCGCCGTCGTTGAGGTCGAGGTGGAGGCGGACGCCGCCGGCGGACGTCGGCTCTATCTCGCGTTC
>CAZXNG010000166.1:0-3138 GCA_964642065.1 uncultured Halobacteriales archaeon | reverse complement strand
CCATCGTCTGCGGCTGGAAGCCGTCGTTGACGTCGACGACGAGCACCGCGATGTCCGAGAGCGCGCCGCCGCGACTCCTGAGGGTGGTGAACGCGTGGTGGCCGGGGGTGTCGATGAACAGCAGGCCGGGGACGTCGAACGACTGTCCGGGCTGGCAGATGCTCTCGATGACGTCGATGGGTACGACGGTGGAGCCGATGTGCTGGGTGATGCTGCCGGCTTCGTCCTCGGCGACCGCGCTCCCGCGGATGCGGTCGAGCAGTGTGGTCTTGCCGTGGTCTACGTGGCCGAGAACGCTGACTATCGGCGTCCTCAGCTCCGCGTCCTCCGCCTCCTGTTCACCTGACATCGTGTCCACCGTCCAGAATCTACCGGAGACAGGGTTCAGGCGGTTTAACCGTTTTCGCTTTAGCGGGGCCTACTGATACCGGGCTCGCGACCCGCCGGATGCGGTTCTACGACCACCGGTCGAGGCTGCTCTGCGTCGTCGCCTCCTCCACCCGCTCGACCGCCTTACGCACGCGGTCCCTGCTGAAGTCGTGTTCGCCGCAGAGCAGGCTCTCCACGGCGTCGGTGTCGGGCTCCTCCCACTCCAGCGTGTAGTCGTCGGTGACCTCGGGGTCGAGGTAGAGCTCCAGTATCTCGTCGAGGTCGCAGTCGGGGTCGCCCACCTCCAGCCGCTCGCGCGTCTCGCCGTCGCGGACGACGTCTAATGCGGTCTTGGGGCCGACTCCGTGGACGCCTTCGTTGTAGTCGGTGCCCACGAGGACGCCGACCTCGATCAGCTCTTCCCGCGTCATATCGAGGGTGTCGAGGACGTCGTCGAGGTCGTACCTGACCGGGTCGAGGTCTTGACCGCCGCGTCCGCGGATGGTGAGGTTGCGGACGAGCACGGGTGCACCGAACAGGAGGGAGTCGTAGTCCTGCGACCCCACGGTGTCGACGTCTCCCTCCCGACACATGTAAGCCGCCTGCGCCTCGCCCTCGGACGGCGCCTCCATCCACGGCACGTTGAGGGCGTCGAGCAACGCCACCGAGGTCTCGACCTGCGGCTGGTCGAGCGAAGTCGCTCGCTGCGCGTGCTTGAGCATCTCCGCCTCGTCTCCCCGTCGGGCGGCCTCCTCGTACCTCTCCTGTGCCTCCTCCTTGCGCTCGCGGCGCTCCTCCACGGTCGCCGACTTGAGGTCGGGCGGCGGTCCGTCGAAGACGTAGCAGGGCTTTAGACCGGCTTCGTAGAGGTTGGCTGTGCGGTAGAGCAGGCCGCTGAGGTGGCTGGTTACGCGTCCCTTCGAGTCCTTGAGCGGGGTTCCGTCTCGCTGACGTATGTTGGCGAGGAATCCGTAGATGGCGTTGTAGGCGTCGAGCGCGACGGCGCCGTCGAGGCTGTCGAGAGCCACCGTCTCGCCTTCGACGACGTCGCCTATGTCCGCTCCCATGGCGCAACCTCGGACGGCTCCGGCAAAACCGCTTCGGATGCGGTGGAGGCGCCGTCGAAGACCTCTCTTGAGGCCACCTCACGAGACTGGCAGAAGGGTTATACAGGCACGTCGCCAATCCGTCGTCTATGTCGCAACAGCAGGAACAGTACTCGACGGACGCCGACTGGAACCAGGTCTACGTCGGCGGAGACTGGTACACCCCCGACGACGCCGGCACGATAGACGTGACGAACCCACACACGCAGGAGGTCTTCGCCGAGGTGCCCGCGTGCACCGAGGACACCGTGGAGCGGGCGTTCGACGCCGCCGAGGAGGCGCAGGAGGACTGGGCGAACTGGACGCCTGAGGAGCGCCGAGAGCTACTGAGCGACGCCCAGAGCGAGATGATGGGGCGGATGAGCGAGGTGAAGGAGTTGCTCGCCGTCGAAGCAGGCAGCGCGGTGGCGAAGCAGATGGGCGAGTTCAACTTCAGCCGGAACATCCTGAACTGGATGTCGGACTTCGACGAGTTCGAGACCGAGCACGACAGCAGCTTCCAGGGCAAGACCAACCGCGTGGTCCGCGAACCCGTCGGCGTCGTCGCCACGGTCACGCCGTGGAACTTTCCCTTCTACATGGCGATGCGCGCGCTCGCACCCGCGCTCGTCACCGGCAACAGCGTCGTCCTGAAGCCGTCGACGGAGACACCAATCAGCGGCGGGCTCGCCATCGCACGTATCTTCGAGGAAGCGGGTCTGCCGGAGGGCGTGCTGAACGTCGTCACCGGCCGCGGCAGCGACATCGGCGACGCCGTGGTCGCCGACGACCGCGCCGGCAGCGTGAACTTTACCGGCTCCACCGGAGTCGGCCGCAGGGTCGGCCGCCTAGCGGGCGACAACATCAGCGAGGTCGCGCTCGAGCTCGGCGGCAACTGCCCGTACGTCGTCACCGACGACGCCGATCTCGACTGGGCGGTGACGGCGGGGATGTTCGGCACGTTCATGCATCAGGGACAGATCTGCGTCAGCATCAACCGACACGTCGTCCACACCGACGTCTACGACGAATACGTCGACGAGTTCGTCGGCCGCGTGGAGGAGCTCGGTGTCGGCGACCCGCAGGACGCGTCGAACATCATCGGACCCGTCATCAACGCCTCCCAGCGCGACGAGATACTGGAGTTCATCGAGTCGAGCGTGGACGCCGGTGCGACGCTGGAGACGGGCGGCGAGGCCGACGGCCTGTACGTGGAGCCGACGGTGCTGTCGGACGCGACGAACGAGATGGCGGCGGCGTGCAACGAGCACTTCGGGCCGGTGGCGCCCATAATCGAGGTCGAGGACGACGAGGAGGCGATAGAGGTGGCGAACGACACGGAGTACGGTCTGTCGAGCGCGGTGCACTGCCAGGACATCGACCGCGCCCGAGAGCTCGCCAGCCGCATCGAGGCGGGGATGGTCCACATCAACGACCAGCCGATGCACGACGAACCCCACATGCCGTTCGGCGGCGTGAAGGACAGCGGCGTCGGCAGGTTCAACGGCGAGTGGATAATCGACGAGATGACGGAGGCGAAGTGGATAAGCGAGCAGAGCGAGGAGCGCGACTACCTGGTGTTCTGAAGCCAGCGGAGCTGGCGAAGACGGCTTCCGACCTCTACTCCGAGTAGCCTTCCTGCAGGAACGAACCCTCGGTCTCGTAGATGTCGAGTATCTCGTCG
>CAZXNG010000165.1:2877-3164 GCA_964642065.1 uncultured Halobacteriales archaeon | reverse complement strand
ACGTCGAAGACCCGTCGTACGAGGAGGTATGCAGCGGCAACACGGGTCACGCGGAGGTCGTGCAGGTCGAGTTCGACCCCGACGAGGTCGGCGACCGCGACCTCCTCGACGTCTTCTTCTCGGTGCACGACCCCACGACGCTGAACCGCGAGGGGCCCGACGTAGGAAGCCAGTACCGGTCGTGCGTCTACTACCACGACGAAGGGCAGAGGGATGCGGTAGGGCAGAAGATCGAGGAGCTGGAGCAGGAGGGGGTCGACGTGGTGACGGAGGTGGCGCCGCTGGAG
>CAZXNG010000165.1:0-2867 GCA_964642065.1 uncultured Halobacteriales archaeon | reverse complement strand
AGTTCTACCGCGCGGAGGACTACCATCAGGACTACTTCCGAAAGAACCCCTCGGACGGCTACTGCCGGGTCAACGTCCGGCCGAAGGTCGAGAAGGTGCGCGAGAGCCACCGTGACCTCGTCGGTGGCGGTGACGCTTAGCGTCGGCGGTGGTGCAGGCGTTCGGCTGGTGACTCAACCCCTGTCTTTATCTATCGAAAGGGATAACTAGGAGCGAGAGGGAGGGCTAGCCAGAGTTGACAGCGACAGTCCTTGTAGTGGACGACGAGGCCGACGTCGTCAGCATGTACGCTGCGTGGCTAGAGGACGACTACGACGTCCTGCAGGCACAGGACGGGAGGTCCGCGCTCCAGCAGCTAGAGGACCACGAGGTCGACGTGGTGCTGCTGGACCGACGGATGCCCGACATGCGGGGTGAGGACGTCCTCGAGGAGATGAGGGAACGCGGCCACCGCTCGATGGTGGCAGTGGTGACGGCCGTCGAACCCGACTTCGACATCATAGACATGGGGTTCGACGACTACCTCACGAAGCCGGTGTCCCGGGACGAGGTCCACGACACCGTGGAGAGCCTGCTGCAGAGGGACGAGTACGGCAGGAAGACCCAGGAGCAGTTCAGCCTGATGACGAAGAAGATAGCTCTCGAGGACTCGAAGACGGAGGCCGAGCTACAGGAGAGCGACGAGTACGCGGAACTCGTGGAGAGGCTGGACGAGGTGACCGACGAGACCCGCGAGCTGCTAGACGAGATGTCCGACGACGACTACCGGCGGCTGCTCGAAGACCTCGGCTGAAGCCGCAGTTTCCACCGCAGAAGCTCAGCTCGGCTTCTCCCCGTACATCAGTCCGTGCACCCAGGCACCGCTCTTCAGCATCGGGTACTGGTGGTAAGCCGCCTTCAGGTGGTTCATCTGTGCCTCCGACCTTATCCTCAGCAGCCGCAGCATCACGGCGACCGGCAGCGTCAGAAGCGTCATCCGGTAGATGCGCCGCGCGGAAGGATAGACGCTGTCGTACCTGTCCTCGAACTCGACGGAGGTGAAGCCCGCGTCCTCGGCGTGTGAGAGGAACTCCGCGTAGGTGTCGAGGTTCGGCGCAGCCATCCCCTCCAGCATCGCCTCGACCCCCTTCTCCTCTCGCTGGGACAGTTCCTCCTTGCCGAGGAAGCCGTCGGCGACGACGATGCGGCCGCCTGGTTCGAGCACGCGGTACATCTCGTCGAGGAGCCCCCGCTTGTCCTCCGCGTGACACGCTGCTTCGACGAGCCATACTACGGAGAACGACTCGTCGTCGAATCCGGTGTCGGCGAAGTCCCTCACCTCGAACTCCGTCCTGTCCTCGACACCGTGTCTCGCGGCCCCGCGACGGGCTTTCTGTATCTGGTTCTCGTTGATGTTGATGCCGGTGACCTCGGCTCCGAGGTTCTCCGCCATCCAGATGGCGCTGCCGCCGACGCCGCAGCCGGCGTCGAGCACGCGGTCCCCGTCTCCGACGTCGGCGCGGGCGGCTACCTCGCGCGTGAGGTTGACGACAGCCTCGTCGTGGCTCATGCCGTCCTCGTGGTAGCCGTAGTGCATCGAGAGGTGGTCGTTGGTCCCCCATATCATGGCGTAGTCGACCTGGCACTCGTCGTAGTACTGGTTGACCTCGTCGACCACCTCCTGAGACGTCATGTTACATCGGAGGGTTCGCCGCGACAAAGGGGTTGCGGAGACCATCCGCTGGAACTCCTGACGGAGCGTCGGAGTCGGTGACGGGGGTTCTACTTCGACGAACGTCACACGAAGATATAAGTAAGAGCGAGGTGGGGTTTCGGACGATGTCACGAACCAGACTCGTAACCCTAGCGGTGTTCGCGAGCGCGTTCGCGCTCCTGATGGCGTCCGGCGCGGTCGCCGCCCAGGACGAACGCGCGTACGCAGGTACGCACGTGTCTTTCGACACGTCGGAGAACTCGGTAGTTGACTACCAGGTAGAGGGAGAGCAGATGTTCGACAGCCTCCAGGTCGAGTCGCGTGAAGACGCCAGCTCTCGAGGCCAGGTAGGTATCCACGCCGCTTTCGGCGTAGAGGTGTCGGAGCTATCGAACCTCCAGGGCGCACAGGTTGCCGCGACGGCGACAGCGCGCACCAGCGCGGACGTCGACTTCGACGGCTCCGCCAACATGTCCGCCCACGACAACTCCAACGGCGTCCTCGTGCTCGAGGCCGGCAGCGAGGAACAGGTGGTCGAGGTCGCTGTCCCCGCCGACGCCGAAGCCGAGGCGCGGAGCGACGTCGTAGTATCGACGGAGAGGAACGGCTCCGAAGGCAGCTTCATCGTAGTCGGCGAAGGTGAAGCGGGAGTCAACGGCGAAGGAGATGTCACCGCCCACCTCGGTGAGGACTCCCGACTGGTGTTCCGCGCACACACCGACGGCGCCTCGGAGGACGACGAGCAGCAGGAGCAGATAATCGCGGACGGCGACGCTGCAGCCGAGGTCCAGTTCGTCGGCGACGAGGACGAGGTCGACGGAGCCGTCTACCTCGACGGCACGGAGGCGGAGGGCCGCGACACCGGAGAGGACACGGTCGAGGCCACCGTCGACCGCGCCGAAGCCGAAGGCAAGGTCGTCTTGACCACGGTTAGCGAGGCAGCAGTCGGCGCCTCCGACGCCTTCGACGTCACCGTCGACGGCGAGGCAGCAACGGAGGTCGACAGCTACCAAGAGCTAGAGGCCGCGCTCGACGGCGACGGAGCCGCCTACAAGGTAGTCGGCGAGACGTCGGCGGAGTCCCACGCACAGGTGCTGGTGGCGCTAGACCACTTCAGCGAGAGGACGTTCCAGGTCTCGCCGGCGGACGACACGAGCGACGACACCGACGACGG
>CAZXNG010000164.1:0-3171 GCA_964642065.1 uncultured Halobacteriales archaeon | reverse complement strand
TGAACAACGACTTCTTCGACGTCCTCCTCGACATGCGCTACGACTGGCGGCCGAAGGACGAGGAGGAGTTCGTCTTCGAGGTCGTCGACCGCGAAACCGAGGAGGTCGCGCACGAGGCCACGAGGTTCGACCTCGTCTTCGGCTCCAACAGCCGGCTGCGTGCGCTCTCCGAGGTCTACGGAGCCGCGGACGGCGAGGGCAAGCTCGTCGAGGACTTCGTCGACGCGTGGACGAAGGTCATGAGGCTCGACCGGTTTGACCTCGACTAGAGCGCGGCCTCGGCGGCTTTCCGAACGCGTTACCTAACCGTTAACATCCGCGAGCCCGTTCTTCCGGACATGAAGCTCGACACCGTGAAAGCAGCGGCGGCGTTCGTCGCGGTAGTGGCGATAGGAGCGGCGGCGTTGATAGCTGCGCCGATGATGCAGACTGACACCGTCCTCACGATGGTGGTGCCGTCGATGGTGGTCTACGGCCTCGTGATGTTCCTCATAGGCGTCCTCCACGGCCAGTACCGCGAGAGCGAGAGCGGTCTCGGACTCAGCCTCTGACGCGGACGACGACCGATGGCAGTGCCGAAGCTTTCCCCGCAACCGTTATGTGGGGGTAGCCGCCATCACCCGAACGGATGAACGTCGTCCTCGTGACGGTGGACTCGCTGCGAGCCGACCACGTCGGCTACATGGGGTACGAGCGAGACACGACCCCGTTCCTCGACGAACTCGCCGACCGCGGAGTCTTCTTCGAACGCGCCTACTCCCCCAGCAACCACACCCGCGAAGCGGTTCCGTCGATACTCACCGGCAGGTACCCCGAGGACGCGGTCACCCGCACCTACAGGATGAAGGCTCCGACCGTCGCGGAGACGCTCTCGGAAGAGGAATACGACACGGGGGCGTTCCTCGCGGCTCCGTTCTTCACCAGCAGGTGGAACTACGACCGCGGCTTCGACGAGTTCGACTCCGAGTACTCGACCCGTACCTTCGCGAACATCGCGGGCTACGTCCGCGACATAGTCAGGAACAGCCAGTTCCGCGACGGCTTCGAGATAAACGACCGACTCCTCGACTTCGTCCACGACGCCGAAGACCCGTTCTTCGCGTGGGGCCACTACATGGACGTCCACGCCCCCTACAACAGGTGCGACGAAGCCGTATACGGCTCCGACGTCGACCGCAGGAAGGTGCAGTACGTCTTCCGGAAGGCCAACTACCTGCCGTCCACGGTGACGGAGGACGAGCACCGGCTGCTCGTCGACTACTACGACAGCTCCGTCCATCACTTCGACCGCGTGATGCAGGACCTCGTGGAGAGGCTGGAGGCTTCCGGTGCGATGGACGACACCCTGATGTTCGTGGTCTCCGACCACGGGGAGTCGCTCGGAGAGGACGGCCGGTACGAGCACCACGCGGGCTTCTACCCCGAACTGATACACGTCCCGATGTGGATACACGGTGACGGCGACGACGTCGTCGACACTCCGGTCTCCACCGTCGACGTAGCCCCCACCGTCGCCCGCGCCGCCGACGCCGACGTCTCGCTCGACGGCTTCGACGGCGAACCCCTCGACGCGGAGATAGACGACGACCGGTCGATAAAGAGCTCCTACCTCGACCTCTTCCGCCGTCGGGAGCAGACGATAACCGGGGTACAGCAGTAGTGAAGTCCGGTAAACAGGGGGTGTACGACGGTCGACTGCGGGTTTTTTAGCTCTCGCGACACAACCTCGCAACATGGATATAGAGCTCGACAGCAGCAGGGTGATGTACGTCGTCGGTGGACTGCTCGGCGTGGCGACGGTGCTGTACTTCGGAGCCGAGATAATCGTCGACATGTCGCCGACGCTGAAGTCGGTGGTGCTGCTGACGGCGTTCGCGTTCTTCCTCGCCGCCGGCCAGCACGCCCGGTCGAACTCCCTCGGCACGGTCTTCTACGTGTTCTCCGCGGTCTCCTACCTCGTCTTCCTCTGGTACACGGTGTCGCGGTTCGAGCTCTCCGAGAACCGTGTCTTCCTGCTGCTCGGTGCGTCCTCGCTGCTGTTCGTCGGACTCGGTTACGCTTTCCGCGAGAAGGAGTGGGAGCTAGACCGCCGGCAGGCGCGGATCGCCATGGCAGTCCTCGCGGTCGTCGCCTTCGCCGCAGTCGCAGGCGACGCTGTGGGCGCGCAGCCGGCGGCGGAGACCGAGTTCGACGACGGCTTCTCCACCGAAGACGTCGGAGGACCCGGCGACAGGGTCGTAGTCGGCGAGACGACGTTGACGAACGGGTTCCCGCTGTCGAGGTTCGCCGAGGTTCCGCGGCACGGCGGCTGCGTCTACCCCGGCAGGGAGTACGTGACGCTGTCGCACGTGGACGAAGAAGGCTCGGTCTCCGGCGACGTCCTCATGTCCGGCGGCTCCAGCCGTAGCCTCGACGTCACCGCCCCTGCCTCGGCGTTCCTCGACCGCGAGACCCGGGAGCTGAAGGACGAGTTCGCCGCAGTCGACGAGGTGTCGGTAGAGGTAGCCGAAGACTGTCCCGAAGACGTCGACGGACCCAGGCTGGTCGTCGTGGAGGGCGGCCTCCGCGGCCCCGTGCCCCTCCCTCGCTGACCCAGACCTACCACGCGCCGTGGAAGGTGTCGAACTCGAGGTCGTCCCAGTCGCGCTCCCCTATCGCTATCTCGAACTCCACCGGCGTGAGCATCGGGGCGTCGTGTCGGGGGCCGTCGTCGGTGGTTATGCGGGGGCAGGCGGTGTTGACGTAGGCGTCGGCGTCGAACTGCATCAGCCGGTCCGGTGTCACCTCGTTCATCGTGATGAGGTAGGTGTCGCTGTAGCTGTCGACGAGGTCGTAGGCGAGGTTCTCACGCTTCTGCCCTATCTTGGTGGAGAGGATGACGCCCCACCGGTCGACGTCGGCGTTCTGCGCCCGCGCTATCTCGCCGTACCTCTGCCGGATGAACCGTTCGCCGTCGACGTCCCGTATCTCGTCGTTCATCGGGTCGGCGACCACGAGCTCCTTGTCCGGATGGTCCATCGCCAGCCCCACAGGATGGAAGTCGCCGTTGCCGAGGTACAGCACCTGCGGCGCGTCCGAGACCACGGTGGTGTAGTTGCAGCCGAGCACCTGCCCTTCCTTGTCGAGCCGTTCGTCGCCGCCCTGCGACACCACGGTGAAGCCCTCGTCCTC
>CAZXNG010000163.1:0-3201 GCA_964642065.1 uncultured Halobacteriales archaeon | reverse complement strand
GCGTTCTACGGCATCGGCAGCGAGGAGATAAGCCGCGTCTGGCCGAGCCTCAACGTCACCCTGAACATGTCGTTCCCCGCGATGTTCGTCGAGTTCGCGTCCGACGAGACACAGGACGCCATGATGGGGAAGCTCGAGAGCGGGGAGATCATCGGCGGGCTTGCAGTCAGCGAACCCCACAGCGGCACCGACACCGTCAACCTCCGCACCACCGCGGAGCCCGACGGCGACGAGTACGTGCTCAACGGTCAGAAGACGTGGGTGTCCAACGCCCCCATCGCCGACGTCATGCTGGTGGCGGCGGAGAACGAGGAGACCGGCAGCAGGGAGATGTTCCTAGTCGACCAGGAGAACAGCCCGTTCGAGACCAGCGAGCTCCACAAGATAGGCTGGAAGGCGTCGCCCACGGGAGAGATCTACCTCGACGACGTCCGCATCCCGAAGGAGAACAACCTAGGGAACATGATCTCGAACGCGATGGCGCAGGGCAACACCCTAGAGGAGATGCTGCCCTACCCCGACAGCGTGATGGAGCTGTTCTTCGAGCTCAAGCCCCTGAACGCGATATTCTCGTTCATGCGCACCGGCATGGCGCTGATGGCCGTCGGCATCATGCAGGCCGCTCTCGACGACAGCATCGACTACGTGAAGGAGCGCGAGAGCTTCGGCAAGCCGATAGGCCAGCACCAGCTGATACAGGAGAAGCTCTACAGCATGAAGGCCCAGACGGTGGCCAGCAGGCAGATGGCGTACCACGCCATCGACCTGCTGAGCGAGGCCGACACCGACGCCAGGCTGATGTCGTCGCTGGCGAAGGGCTGGGCGTGCGAGAAGTGCAACGAGGTCACCTACGACGCGATGCAGATACACGGCGCCATGGGCCTCAGCGAGGAGTACCCGCTGGAGCGGTACCACCGTGACGCCCGCGTCATGACGATACCCGACGGAACCACGGAGATACAGAAGCTCATCGTCGGCAGCGAGATGCTGGACATGTCGGCGTACGCCTGAAGACGACGCGGCACGTAGTCGTCCCCGGAACAGAACCGAGCGCGCCCGAACCGACAACAGAGGTGAACTACATATGACACAGTACCAGGCCGGCAGGTTGAACACCGACAGCCTGTGGTACGGTCTGTTCGACAAGAGCATAGAGCTCGGGATGTGGAACGCGGAGTCCCTTATAGAGGAGATAGGGTTCGACGAGGACCGCGAGATATGGGAGGGGCTCGACGACGACGAACGCGAACAGGTCCGGCGGATACTCGTCGCGTTCCTCGACGGCGAGTTCGAGGTCGGCGACGACGCCACCAACCGGCTGCTGAAGATGATGGACGCGCCGTGTCTCGACGACAACGAGATGAAGCAGATGTACATGACGTCGTTCGCCCTCACCGAACACAAGCACACGCAGTTCCTCGACATCTACCTCTACAACGTCATGGCTGACCACGGCGACTACGTCGAGCTCAACCCCCGGGAGGACGCCCGTGTACCCATCGTCGACGCCGCGGGAGTGGGAGAGGTGTTCGAGCACCAGGGTCTGCTGACGGCGAAGGCCGCCGACACGGGGGACCCCGTCGACATCGCGAAGGCGAGCGCGTGCTACCACCTCGACGTCGAGGGCGTGCTCGCACGCACGGGTTTCTTCGCCATAAACAAGATGAGCGCGAACGCACCGCTGCCGCTGCTCAACCGTGGCTTCAAGTTCATCTCCACCGACGAAGGCCGGCATCTCACCCACGGCGTCAGGCTGCTGCAGGAGCTCATCGAGGAGGAGGAAGCGGGCGAACCCGAGTTCCAGGGGGTGAAGCAGGGCATCCGCGACGTGCTGCACGAGGACGTACCCCACATGGCGGAGTTCGCCTACATGATAACCGACAGCGTCGGCGACCCGCTCGACGTCGGGTTCGCCGACCTCCTGATGCGGGGTCAGAAGTTCATAGACGGGCTCTACAACGAGAGCCTCGGCCTCGACGTCGACACGATGGAGATGGTCCAGAACATCCGCAGCCACTACCAGCAGATAGACGACGAAGAGGTGCAGGAGTCCCTCGAACGATACAGGGAGCAGTACGACGTCCGGAGAGGTGAGGGCGCATGAGTCCATCCGGGTCAAGAGGTGAACTCCGATGGTGATGGACGAGTTCGAGGAAGGCGCCGAGTTCACCGCGTCGGAGGAGGAGGTCGAGCAGGCGCTGGAGGAGGCGGCGGAGGAGCTCGGGCAGCCGGTGGAGAAGGTCAGGGAGAACGTCGAGTCAATCATGGGACGCGAGGACGAGCCCTCGACGGGTTTCAACGAGAGCGTCACCGGCGCGTCGTTCGAACACGACGAGGTGGGGGAGGACGACCCTCGGCTCGAGGCGATAGAGCTCTACCGGCTGAGGCAGAGGATCTGATGTCGGGAGCCACGGGAGACGCCGCGGAGATGGTGCAGAGCTACATAGAGTCGAACGACGGCTTCCTGTCGAAGATAGGTGCGGAGATACGGCGTCTCGACGCCACCTGCTGCGAGGTATCGGTCGACGATGTCGACGTCGCGAGCGCGAACACCACGGACTCCGTCGCCGCGCACGGAGGCGCGGTAGCCACCCTCGTCGACACTGCGGGAGGTCTCGCGGTGAGGCCGCATCTCGACGACCCCGTCGCAGACACCGTCGTCACCGTCAGCCTCGACGTCGACTACCTCGACGCCGCGCAGGGCGAGATAGTGGCGCGTGGAGAGCTTCTTCGTCGAGGCAGCAGCATGGCTTTCAGCCGCGTCGACGTGGAGGCCGACGGCGAGCTTGTGGCGGTCGGGAGCGGTGCGTTCAAGGTGGTAGAGGACACGTAACCCGGTGAGAGAGACGATACACAGAGGACCAAGACAGAATGACCGATCCAGAGGACTACGGACCGGCGGACTCGATACTCGACGGCCTTGACGACGAGCAAGCGGAGGAGATAATAGAGGAGGTAGGCGACAGGCTCGTGTACAGGCTGACGGAGAACAACCCCAGGGGGCTCATCGACAATATGCAGACGTCCATCACCACCAACCTCCCTCTCCTGCGGAGGTCGTCGGCTCTGAGGGAGGGCGTCGGACTCGTAGTGGACCCGTTCTTCCACGACGACCCCGATGCGGTGGTGTAGGCGACGGGCAGCACCGTCGTCGACCAGATACGGGAAGATCAGGCGGAGGAGGTCGTCGAGGACATCATT
>CAZXNG010000162.1:2257-3222 GCA_964642065.1 uncultured Halobacteriales archaeon | reverse complement strand
GGGTGTCTGGGTAGCGCTGGCGGGGGGAGTGCTGATAATCGCCTCGTCGTTCCTGAAGTACAGCCCCGATGTGTAGCGCAGTTCCTATGTGCAGACCGGGCTGCGTCGAACCAGAACCCGCCTGCGATGAAGATATAAATACCGGGAAAGAGAGGTGGTAACCGCATGGAAGGCTACCTGAAGGAGGTCGGGGTCGTTCTCCTGCTCGGGGGTATAGTCTGTCTGACTGCGGCGGGAGCCGCTCGGAGCGGCGAGTTCGGACAGGTCGCGGGGATTGCCGTCGGTCTCGGAATGCTCGTCGGAGGCATGGGCAGCATGATGTGGGAGGTCCAGATTCGCGACCACAGGGACGTCGTCGAGTCCGACACCGCGTTCTGGTACCGTGTCGTAGGGGTCTTCGTCGCGCTCGTCTCCACCGGACTACCGTACACGAGGATACCGCTGCCGGAGTCTCCAGGTGCTTCGGTCGCCGCCGAACGGAGCGCGGGGTCGTTCGTAGACGTCGTGTACACCGTGGCCGTCGCCGGCTCCCCCGACGTCGAGCTCGCGTTCATCTTCTTCGGAGCCGTCGTCGTGCTCGGGGCGTTCGTCGGGATATTCCACCATCTCGGCGGCTACGTCATCCTGTTCGGCTCCATCGGCTTCGCGTTCATCCTGATACAGCTCCTCCAGGTAGGGTTCGGCACCCTGCTGTTCGTCGAGTTCCAGCCTGGAGTATGGGTGGCGGTCTTCGGAGCTCTGCTCATCGTGACGTCGCCGATACTCGAGGTTGGGGAAGAGCAACCGGAGACGGACTGAGACGCCGGCTAGGTACGGTCGAAGGGGAAGAGGCAAGTCGATGGCTCCGGTATACGCAGCTGACAGATGACGCGGCTCGTCGACACCCAGGTGGACAACACCGAGATAGTCAGGAGCGCACACGCAAACATCTTCGACACCGCGCACGGCGGCAAGGTCGTGGAGTG
>CAZXNG010000162.1:0-2247 GCA_964642065.1 uncultured Halobacteriales archaeon | reverse complement strand
CAACCGGAGAACGGGTGAGACACCGCGAGCTCTGAGCGAACAGGAAGAGGCAAGTCGATGGCCTCGGTATATGCGCCGACAGATGACGCGGCTCGTCGACACCCAGGTGGACAACACCGAGATAGTACGCGGCGCGCACGCCAACAACTTCGACACCGCCCACGGAGGCAAGGTCGTCGAGTGGATGGACGATACGGGAGTGATATCCGCTATGAGGTTCTCGGGCGAGCTCTGCGTCACCGCGTCGATGAACCGCATCGACTTCCGTCAGCCCATCCACACCGGCGACGCCGCAGTGATACAGGCGTACGTCTACGACGCCGGAGAGACCAGCATCAACGTCCACGTCAGGGTGTTCCGCGAGGACCTGACCCAGAGAGCGAGGGAGCTGACGACGGAGAGCGACTTCACCTACGTCGCCGTCGACGACGACAACCGACCGACCGAGGTGCCGGAGCTGGTCGTCGAGACGGAGGAGGGACGGCAGCTCAGGGACCAGGCCGTCGAGAGCTGAAGACCCCTAGTACAGGAGTGCTACGAAGGATTTAACCGCTCGACCTCCTCCAGTACGGTGATGGATTTCGCCAGCCGCACGCAAGAGATACGGATCAGCGGGATAAGACGGGTGTTCGAGGCCGCCGACGAGGACGCCATCAACCTCGGGCTCGGACAGCCGGACTTCGACACGCCGGAGCACGTGAAGGAAGCCGCCGTAGACGCCCTCCGACGCGGGGACGCCGGCGGATACACCAGCAACGCAGGCATCCCGAAACTCCGGCGCGAGGTCGCGGAGTACGTGGAGTTCCCCGCCGAACCAAAGGAGGTGCTGACGGTCTCCGGAGCCAGCGAAGGTCTCCACGTCGCCCTGCAGGCGCACGTCGACGTCGGCGAAGAGGTCGTCATACCCGACCCCGGCTTCGTCAGCTACGATGCCCTAACGAAGGTCGCGGACGCCGACCCCGTGCCCGTCAAGCTGAGGGACGACCTCACCCTCGACCCCGAAGACGTGAAGGAAGCCATCACCGACGACACCTCGGTGTTCGTCGTGAACTCCCCCGCCAACCCCACCGGCGCGGTGCAGTCGGAGGCCGAGATGAGGGCGTTCGCCGAAATAGCCGACGACCACGACGTCACCCTCGTAAGCGACGAGGTCTACGACCGGTACGTCTACGACGGAGAACACCACTCTCCCGCCGCCTACGGCGAGAACGTCGTCACCGTCAACGCGGCGTCGAAGACCCTTGCCGCCACCGGCTGGAGGCTGGGGTACGTCGTCGCCGCGGAGGAACGCATCGACGAGATGGTGAAGGTACACCAGTACGCGCAGGCGTGCGCGAACGCCTCCGCCCAGCACGCCGTCGCGGACACCCTGAACTCCCCCGAGACGTACGAGGCCGTCGAGGAGATGAAGGAGGAGTTCGAGGCCAGACGCGACCTTGTCGTCGAAGGCCTCGACGAGATAGGGCTCGACTGCCCGACGCCCTCCGGCGCGTTCTACGCCTTCCCCCGCGCTCCCGAGGGATTCGTCGACGCCTGTCTCGAACGCGACGTAGTGGTCGTGCCCGGCGAAGCGTTCGGTGATGCGGGCGAGAGACACGTCCGTATAAGCTACGCCAACAGCAGGGAGAACCTGAAGAAAGCGCTCGACGTCATGGAGAACGTAGTCGACGAACTCGACTAGGTTTTATACGCCTCTCCACCTCCAGTTCGACGTTTTTATAGCCGCAAACCCCTCATTTCCATACGAGAACAAGGCGGAGCCGTCCGCCTCAACGGAGCCAACATGACGAAGGTAACAGTCATCGGATGCGGCAACCTCGGCAGCGCGGTCGTCAAGGGACTCCACGGAGCCGGAGGCTACAGCGTCACCGCCGCCGACCCCGACCCCGACGCGCGAGAGGCCGTAGACGAGTACGTGGAGGAGACGACGGACGACGCGGCCGAAGCAGTGGAGGACGCAGAGGTCGTCGTGCTCGCGGTGAAACCACGACACGTGGAGGCGGTGCTCGACGACCTGAATCTCGATGCCGACCAGATACTGGTGTCGTTCGCCGCCGCCGTACCTCTCGAATTCCTACGCGAGAGGACGGAGGCACGCGTCGTCCGGGTGATGCCGAACCTCGCGGTCGAACACCGGGAGATGGCGGCGGCCTCGACGCCTCAGGGAGACGCCCCCGAGGTCGTCCGCAGCATGCTGGAGGACCTCGGCCGGTTCGCGGAGATAGACGAGGACGAGATGGACGTCGC
>CAZXNG010000161.1:0-3235 GCA_964642065.1 uncultured Halobacteriales archaeon | reverse complement strand
CGGTGATGGTGACGTCGAAGAACGCGCTCTGCTGGACGTCGGCGGTGGTGGTGTCGGAGTCCCAGCTGTCTCCGGTCTCGTTGTGGTAGGTCTCGACGAGCACGTCGGCGGTGCCGTCGTCGCCGCTCTCGGTCTTCCACTCGAGTGTGTAGCTCCTGGTCTCGCCGCCGGACAGGCTGTCGACGACGAGGTCCTCCTGCGTGAACGACCCCGTCTGTCCGGCGTCGGCGTACAGCTCGACGTCGCCGGTGTCGGTGGCGTCGCCCGTGTTCGTCACGGAGACGTTGACGAGGAGGGTGTCGCCGACGTCTATCGGGCTGCTGGTGTCGTCGATGGTGACGTCGAAGTACGCGGGCTCCTGCACGGTGAAGTTCCTCTCGTACCAGTCGTCGTCGCTGCGGACGGTGCCGTTGTAGGTTCCGGCGTCGCCCGGCTGCGTCGGCACGGAGTGGTTGACGAGCTGACTACCTCCGGGGTCGAGGGTGACCGTCTCGGTGTCGGACACCTGTCCGTCCACGAGGAACTCTACGTCCTGGGTACCCGGGTTGGGGCCTGTGTTCTCGACGAGGCTCTCTCGCCAGTAGGTCTCGCCTTCCTCGACGGGTTCGTCGTCGTCGCTGTACGACAACGTGAAGTTCGCTCCTTCCTCGACGGTGACGTCGGTGGAGTCGCTGTTGTCCGGCGTCTTCGCCCACGCGGTGTAGTTGCCGGCGTCTCCCTTCACCGTCGACCACGTCAGGGTCACCTGCTGGCTCTCGCCGGGGTCGAGCGACAGCTCGCTGCGGTCGCGTTCGGTGCCGTCGGGTACGTCGAGCGTCGCGTTCTTCGTACCGGGTTCCTCTCCGACGTTCTCGACGGTGACGTTGACTTCGAGGTTCTCGCCCTCCACTACGGGGCTGTTGGTGTCGTCTATCGTAACCTCGAACGTCGCGGGCTGGAAGTCGACCTCCGTGACGTTCGCGGTGTAGTCGACGGTCTGTCCGAAGAAGTCCTCCTGGTAGGGGCTGTCGGGCCACTCGTCGAACTCCTGTATCACCCGCATCCGGGTGTCGCCGGCCGCCGCCGTCACCGGGACGTCCACGGTGGTCTCGACGTGGCATACGAAGTAGTCGTCCACAGCCGTGGTGGGGTTGCAGGTTCCGATGTCCTCGCGGGTGTCGAGCTCGTAGCTACCGTCCCAGTCGAACCAGGTGGTGACGTACTGGGTGTCGCCTTCGTTGCCGGCGGCCGCCGTGACGTTGAGGGTGTAGCTGCCTCCCTGGTCTACCTCGGCCCAGACGTCGGTGTGGTTCTGGTATCCGTCCGGTGCTCCCTGTCCCGAGGTGTGGTCGATGGTGGAGAACGAGGTGTGCTCCACCCATTCGAAGGATGCGTCGCCCTCGCTCGACGGGTAGGCTTCCGCTCCCGTCAGCTCGACGTCGGCGGTGTCGCTGTCGTCGACGCTGGCGACCTCGGCGGTGTAGAAGCCTTCGTCGCCGACCTCGGTCTGCCAGACGAGGGTGACGTTTGTGGTCTCGCCGGGGTCAAGTGTGACGTCGACGGAGTCGCGCTGTGTGTTAGCGGTCTCCAGAGTCACGGTCTGGGTCTCGGTGGAGTTCTCCGTGCTCTCTATCTCGGCGTCCACCGTGAGGTTCGCTCCCTCTTCGACGGGGCTGTCGGTGTCGGTGACCGTGACGGCGAACGCTTCGTCGGGTGCGGGTTCGAGCGAGGTGTCGACGTTGAGGGTGTGGTCGACGACCTCTCCGCTGCCGACGTCGTCGTAGGGTCCGGTGGTGAATCCGCCCTCGGTCAACACGGTCCGCATAAGCACGCTGCCGCCCTGGGCGTTGTCGGGCACGCTGACGTCGCCGGTCACCGTGCAGGAGTCGTCCTGTATCACGCAGCTTCCGAGGTTGAACCTCGACTCTCCTTCGAATATCCTGACGTCGTCGAACCAGATCCGGCTGCCGTCTCCGTCTACCTTCCTGAAGCCTATGTCGCCCTGGTCGTAGAAGTCGTCGGTCAGGGAGACGTCAGCGACCTGTCCCTCGGGCCCGAACATACGTGCCGCGATCTCGGGGTCGTCGGAGCCGGCGCGTCCCCACGCGACCTCGACGGTGTACCAGACGTCGGGCCGGAGGTCGAGGGTGGAGCTCACGCTGTTGACGACGTCTCCGCAGTCGCATCTGAACAGCATGAACTGGTCGCTGTCGGCCTCGGGATGTATCTGGAGGCCGTAGGTGTCGCCGGCGCGGTTGGGGTTGGGTCCGAAGTAGAACTGGCCGACGCTGCCGTCGGGGTCGCTGGGTTGCTCGTACCGGTAGTCGAACCGTATGGTGTCTCCGCGCTCGGCGAAGGAGTCGGCTTCGTCACGGGGGTTGAGGCTTCCGCTGGTGAATATCTGGTTGTCGGTGGCGTCGGGGCCGGCTTCGAGCGCGCACTCGCCGGTGGAGACGACGCTGTCCTGGGCGTAGATGTGTTCGCGGTCGCCGCGGTAGCCGTAGGTGTCGCAGTTGTCGACGCGGACGTCGTCCCAGTACAGCTTCTCGCCCTCGAGGTTCTCCTTCTCGAACCCTACGCCTCCGTCGTCGAACGTCGAGTCGTTGGCTTCGAGCGTGACCGGGAACCAGTTACCCCGCCACTTCGTGGAGTCGTACCTGAATATTCTCGCGGATATCGTCGCGTTCGAGGGGTCTCTCTCGCCCGGCTGTATCCCACCCCACTTGATGTTGACGTCGTGCCGGGGGTAGTGGCCGGGTTCTCCGACGTCGTACAGGCTGTCGGGCGCTCCCTCCGCCTCGCCCTCCTCGACGATGCCCGTGAGGTTCGCCTGGTCGAGCACCGTCCTCGTGCCTGCCTCGACCTTGACTAGCTGGAAGCCGTTGACCTTGTCCGTGAGGTTGAGGGCGTAGTAGTTGTTGGCGTCCTGGTAACCGAACAGGAACTCGCTGTGTATGTCTGGGTGGTCGAGCCAGTAGTCGAACCTGATGTTGTCTCCGCGTTCGGGGTAGCTCTCGAGCCCGCTGCCCTGCGGCGAAACTATCCTGCCGCTCGCGGTGTCGGTGGAGAGCTGACACGTTGGGTCGTCGTCGATGTACTGACGGGCCTCGAACTCTCCGGTGTCGCCGGTGTAGCTGTCTAGGCTGCAGAAGCCGTACCTGTTCTCGACGCGGACGTCGTCCCAGTACTTGACGTCCCCCGAGTTCACCTCCCAGCTGTATCCGACGCCGCCGTCGGTGTACTCGCGGTCGATGCC
>CAZXNG010000160.1:0-3293 GCA_964642065.1 uncultured Halobacteriales archaeon | reverse complement strand
TCGACGTCTTCCAGACCGGCAGCGGCACCTCGACGAACATGAACGCCAACGAGGTCATCGCCAACCGCGCCAGCCAGATACTCGGTGAAGACGTGGGGTCGAAGGCGGTGCACCCGAACGACGACGTGAACATGGGACAGTCTAGCAACGACGTCATCCCCACCGCGATACACGTCGCCTGCGTCGAAGCCGTCGACGGAGACCTATTGCCCGCGCTCCGCAGTCTCGCGTCGGCGCTGTCGGAGAAGTCCGAGGAGTTCGACGATGTCGTCAAGACCGGCCGCACCCACCTGCAGGACGCGACTCCCGTGCGGCTCGGGCAGGAGTTCGGCGGCTACGCGACGCAGGTGGAGAAGGGCGCGGAGCGGGTCAGCGACAGCCGCGAACGCCTCCGGGAGCTCGCACTAGGCGGCACCGCAGTCGGAACCGGACTCAACACCCACCCGGAGTTCCCCGCGAAGGCGATAGAGTACATCGACGAGCACTCGTCCGCGGAGACGGAGTTCCGCGAGGCGGACGACCACTTCGAGGCTCAGGCGGCGCGCGACGCCCTCGTCGAAGCCAGCGGCGCGCTCCGCACCGTCGCCACCAGTTTGCTGAAGATAGCGAACGACCTCCGGTGGCTGTCGAGCGGGCCGCGGACGGGCTTCGGCGAGATAGACCTGCCGGCGGTGCAGCCGGGGTCGTCGATAATGCCCGGCAAGATAAACCCCGTGATACCGGAGAGCGTCTGTCAGGTCGCGTCTCAGGTCGTCGGAAACGACGCTGCGGTGGCGCACGCCGGCGGCCAGGGCAACTTCGAACTCAACGTGATGAAGCCGGTGATGGCGCACAACACCCTGGAGAGCATCGACCTTCTGGCGAACGTCAGCGAGGTCTTCCGCGAGAAATGCGTCGAGGGCATCGAGGCGGACGAGGAGACGTGCAGGGAGTACGCGGAGAACAGCCTGTCCATCGTGACAGCGTTGGCGCCGCACGTCGGCTACGACGAGGCGGCGGAGATAGCGAAGCAGGCGCTGAAGGAAGACAGGACCATCCGCGATGTCGCGGTGGAGCACGGAGTGGACGAGGACGATGTCGACGACTACCTAGACGTCCGGAGGATGACGGAGCGCGGCATCCTCGACTGAACCCCTTCACCTCGACCCGTAAGCGTAAAACCCCTGCTCGTTGATTCTCGACGTATGTCCGCCATAGAGCTGAAGGGGGTTAAGAAGTCCTACGGAGACGTCACAGCGCTCAACGACGTCGACATCGAAGTCGGCGAAGGCGAGGTCTTCGGCTTCCTCGGTCCCAACGGCGCGGGCAAGTCCACCACCATCGACCTCTTGCTCGACTACCTCACTCCCGACGAAGGCAGCGTAGAGGTGCTGGGTATGGACGCCGCCGACGAGTCGCTGGAGATACGCAGACGAACCGGAGTGCTGCCGGAAGACCACTCCGCGTTCAGACAGACCACAGGCCGCGAACACCTAGAGTTCGCGGTCCAGTCCCGGGGCGTCGCCGACAGCCCCGACGACCTCCTCGAACGCGTCGGCCTTGACGCCGAAGGCAGCCGCAAGGCGACGGAGTACTCGAAGGGCATGCTCCAGCGTCTCGCGCTCGCGATGGCGTTAACCGGTGAACCCGACCTCCTGATACTCGACGAACCCAGCGGCGGCCTCGACCCCCACGGAGTCCGTATGATGCGTGAGATAGTCGAGGAGGAAGCTGAGCGCGGCGCCACCGTGTTCTTCAGCAGCCACATACTGGAGCAGGTGGAGGCCGTCGCCGACCGCGTCGGCATCGTAGACGAAGGACGGGTCGTCGACGTCGACACCATCGAAGGCCTCCGTCGGAAGGTCGGCGGCGCGGGAGAGATACAGCTGACTCTCGACGGCTCTGCCGAGGAGGCCGCGCGGTTCGTCGAGAGCTCCGTCGAGAGAGCCTTCGTGGAATCCGTGGAAGGCGACGGTCTGACCGTCCGGTGTCCGCCGTCGCGGAAGGCGAACGTCGTCGACGCGGCGCGGCGTGACGGAGCCCGTGTACTCGACATCGAGACCGACAAGCAGTCGCTGGAGAACCTTTTCATCGCGCGGACGGAGGACGACCGATGAGCGTCACTTTGGTTCTGAAGCACGAGCTCAGGAGGTCCCTCCGGAACCGGGAGCTGCCGGGGATGGTCTTCATGCTCGCGTTCGTCTACGGAGCGCTCGGCCTGTTCTACGCCCTCCAGCTGCATGGTGCGGGACAGGACACCATCGACTTCCTGACGTTCCCGGTGCTCGTCACCCTCCTGCTGGCGCCGATGGTGGGGCTGCTCCTGGGGAACAACATGGTGTCGAAGCCCCGTGAAGACGGACGGCTCCGGCTGATGTTCGGACAGCCCGTCAGCCGCACGTCGGTGTTCCTGGGGGGCTACCTCGCGCGAGCCACGGTGGTAGCCCTGTCGTTCGCAGCAGCGGCGGTGACCGCGCTCGCAGTGGCGTCCGCGTTAGGCGCCCCGCTGGACACCGACCTCTACCTCGGTTTCACGGCGTTCACATGTCTACTCGCACTCGCCTATCTCGGGATATCCGTATCCGTGAGCGCGGTCTACCGCACCACCAGCTGGACGACTTTCACGGTGTTCTCCGTCTTCGTGGTCTTCGTCGTAGTCTGGCGGTTCGTGCCCGACGCGGTCGTGCTGGTGACCGGCGGACTCCGGATGCCGGAGACCACTCCGGCGTGGACCGAGCTCGCCGGAGCGGTGTCTCCCAGCGTGTCGTACGAGGTTCTGATCCAGCTACAGCTCGAGGGCATAACCGACGTACCCGGTGGAGCAGAACGGTACACGGACCCCACGCTGTACGTGGTCCTGCTCGCCGTATGGATTGTGGTGCTTCCCGCGTTCGCTCTGTGGCGGTTCCGGTCCACCGACCTCTGAACCAGGAGCCAGCCGGTGCCGCAAGTCAGATAGGAACCAGCTACTCCTCGCCGTCTCCCCCACCTATCCGCTCGTGCTTGTGCAGCAGAGCCATCCGCTCGCGGAGGTCGACGCCCTTCCGCCGGTAGACGCGGAGGCGGACGACGTACAGGACTCCGGCGAACGCCACCGCGATGAGGACGAAGACGAGCGCGGAGGGCGCGCTCGACGCCACCAGGAGGGTGAACAGGAACGAGACCACGACGTTGCCGACGGCGACGACCTTCAAAACGGGGTGCGGCAGCCGGTAGAAGCTGTACTCGTACCGTTTCGGGAACACCTGCGGCAGCCGCCAGAGCGCTACGCCGCCTATCATGAACGCGATGAAGATGCCGGTGACGACTACCAC
>CAZXNG010000159.1:0-3331 GCA_964642065.1 uncultured Halobacteriales archaeon | reverse complement strand
CTTGTCTGGCGGAAATACATCGACACCCGTAGGGATGCCGCGCTAGACACCGTCCTCACCAAATTCTAACGCGGGCGTCTGACGGGAACCACGAGAGGATTAGGGAGTCGTACACGTGGACCGGTAGTCCTCCTTCAACCCGAAAGCCGCCGGCTGAAACAGCCGGCGTCCGTCTCCACCGCCGGCAGAGACCCACGGAGTGAGCCTGCTGTATCTACCTGAAGTGGAGTTTACTCGACCGTCTCGACCTCACCGCCGACGGACACGGTCTTTCCGTGGTCACTTTCGGAGACCTTCGTGATTATCATCAAGGAGTAGTAGTGGTCGAACGCTTCCTCGTCGGCCCAGTCGGGGAGTGACGACTTGCGGCAGTCGACGAACCGTTCGCGGAACCCGGGTATCGACTCGCCGGTGTCGGGGTCGCGCTGTGGGACGACGCACCGGCCGCAGTGCTCGACGCCTTCGAAACGGACGCCGTCGACCTCGAACGAAGGTGGGTCTTCTCCGACGAACCGGTCCTCCCAGAACGCCGGCACTCCGGATACCTCGACGTTCGCCCGAAGACGTCGGCGGGCACTCTCGACCGTCATTCCGTCGAACCACGAAGCCATGGCCTCTATCGACGCCGTGCTGACGACCGACGGCCCGAGCTCGCGTCGGTCGACGAAGCCGAGCGACGTGTCTCTCCGGAGCGTCAGATCGGCGTCGAAGAAACCACCGAACCACTCCTCGGCGGTCTCGCGCTCCTCTTCGAGGTCGAACTTCCGGAAGTCGCCCTCCCGTGTCTCGACTCTTAACGCGTTCGACCCAGGGGTGAAGTCCACAGAGATATGGTGGACTCTCCCCGTCCTCTTGCCGTTCACCACGTCTCCATCGGAGTCGAACAACGCGTACTCGCGGTCGTGTCTCAACGTACCGCCATTCGAGCACCTCGGCGGCATCCACGTCTACGCCGTCCAACCCCTTCACAGGGAACACTCTCAGGCGCTCCAGGTTCGCCATCAGATAGACGTGGTACGTCGTCACCTATACCAGTTTGTTTAGAGACCTCGTCTGGAGGCGTAGCGGATCTTCAGCCCCTCATCTCGAACGCCTCACGCCAGGTTTCTCGGGTGGACTATCATGTCTGGTTATACGTCCGTGAACTGGGTGAAGAATATACGACGATGTTCGAAGATGTCTCCCAGAACTACAAAGATGAACACAGGTGACAGACGGAGCTAGGTGTGTCGATGTGTCCTTTCATCTGACGACAAAGACGATGGACCTCCTACTGATTGCTAGGCCACATTTACTTCCTGTAAATTTGTAGCCGGGAAGACCTAGGTTTCTATCCTGAACATGAACACTCAGGTGTGCACTATATGAGCGTGGAAGTTGATTTTCCAACTCAATTGGTATGGCTGATAGAACTTCATATCCAGCACGGTTCACAGGTTCGGTGAAGACCTGGATGGAATCCACGGCTCTGGTTCGATGGCTAACACGTAAGGCTACTTCGGCACAGCAGGAAGCAAGCAGCTGTTCTGCGGGGTTTTACCGATGACAGCTGACCCAGCGGGGGGGTGTCGACGTAATGGCTGAAAGATTGACTGCTCGGCTCGAAGGCGTGGACGCCGACTACCTTCTGGATGTTCTGGGTGACCAGCGTTCGCGCTCGATACTCGACGCCGCTTCGGGGGAGTGGAGGAGCGTAGAGAAGATATCGGACGACTGTGATATCCCCCTGTCCACCATCTATCGGAGGGTGAGGGAGATGACGGAGGAGGGCGTGCTAAGCAAGAAAGTGAGGTACAGGGACGACGGACAGCACGTCAAGGAGTACCGTATCTCGGAGCAGCTTCGGGAGCAGGAGATGGAGCTCTCGCCGTCGCTGAAGCTCGAGGTATCATATGGCGAGTCGAGCGACGGACCGAACCCCGAAGCCAGTTCGAGCGACTGAAGCTGTCGACGCCTGCTCCCTCGGGGTCCGTGGACGCTCACGTTTCTGGCTCTACGAAGGACGTATCCGTGACGCGGTGCGGCCTCTGTGGACGATGGAAGCGTTATTATCACTCGATGGCTCTCGGAGATTGGTTCTTATATCTGTAACCCTACTTCAGTCTGGGTGTAAAAGATGGCCGACGAAGACGGTTTACGGGACTACGTGTTGAGAGTGCGCGGTGAAGCGGAGGACCTGGAGTCCTTCGACGGTGCGATGGTGAGAGCTGCTACCGCTGGAGATGCAGCGTTGAAGGCAGCGCGGTGGCTGGAGCCCGCCTCCAGCGAGGAGGCCGCCGAATCCGGTTCGACGGAGATGAGGTTACGTGAGAGCGATAGCGGCGAGGTACGTATCTACAGGGCGTGGGCGTGGGAGGAGGACGCACCCGATGACGGACCCGCGTGGCTGGGGGATACCCTGACCAGGTCGGACGTCGAAGAGGTCGACGAAGTAGAACCACGTATCGACTGAAGCCTCCGGTGCTTCGTGTAGCGGGCGTCGGTAGAGCGCTCGTCGACCGTTCTCCGTCTCGTTCGTGCTGACTCGTCGGGGTAGCTCCACAGGGTCTACCCACGCAACATGGGCCCGGTTCTCCTGCGTGAAGCGTTCAGTCGTTATCCCTGTTGGACCGGTCTATCTCGTATATCTCGACGGTGAAGTCCGGTAGCTCCGAGAGGTCGTCTCTGGACACGTCCCATGCTCCTTCCACGGATATGCCTTCGAGTACGGCATCCATCACTAGGTTGGCGAGGGCTTCTTCGAAGTCGTCGCCCTGGATGTCCGTTCCATCGTGGCGTTTATCGGTCAAAGTAGATCCGCCGAGCCTGTCTTCATCTCAGTTATACCTTGGGTACCCAGGGTTAAACACCTACCCTTGGTGGTTCAGGCTGACCTGACGCACCGTGCCGTAGAGGTCGTCGTCACGGAGTACGGTGATTACACAGCCGAAGGCGGCTTGGGAGAAGGTTTACGGCGGGTTCAGTCGTCGTCGGAGGGCCTCACGGGATGCAGGCTCTCCTCCTCCACCACGAGAGCGCTGTCTATGAGCTGAGACGTCGCCCGCCTCAACCTCTCGCTCACCGCCTGGTCGGAGACGTCGTACTCCTCCGCCAGCTCCACCAGACTGGTCTGCCGGGGTATCTCGAAGTACCCCGCGTCGAACGCGTCGAGCAACGTAGACCGCTGGGTCGACGTCATACCCTCGCGGAAGTCTCCGGAGACCTCGATAGGGTTGTAGACCCGCGTCACCTTCAGCTCTAGGTCCGCTTCCGCACATAGCTCGTGGAACCTCGACATGTCCTCGCGTTCCTCGAACCGGACGTTGAAAGTCCACTCCTCGTCCGTGCCGAC
>CAZXNG010000158.1:0-3369 GCA_964642065.1 uncultured Halobacteriales archaeon | reverse complement strand
CCACCGGCGCCTCGCCCTTCACCTCGTGAGGTACGCCGGCCACCCCTGCTTCCTCAACGTCGGGGTGGTCGTTCAACGAGGTCTCGATCTGCTCGGGGTAGACGTTCTCGCCGCCGACGAGTATCATGTCGTCGGTCCGCCCCTGTATCCACAGCAGGCCTTCGTCGTCGAACTTCGCACGGTCGCCGGTGTAGAACCAGCCTTCGTCGTCGAACACCTCCTCTGTCTTCTCGGGCAGACCGTGGTAGCCTTCGAAGACCTGCGGACCCCTGACCGCTATCTCTCCCTCGAGTCCCACCCATTGGTCGATGGGAGGCGGCGTCCTGTAGTCGACGACTTCGGCGGGCACCACTGTCTCGCGGTCGTCGTCCACGAGCTTGACCTCGAGGTTGTACATCGGCTTCCCGATGCAGCCCGACGGCTTCCACATCTCTCCTCCCGGCCGGAGCACCGTGCCGGTGCCCGCCGTCTCCGTCATCGCCCAGCCTTCACCCATCATCACGCCCCAGTCGTCGACGACCTCGTTCTTCACCTCCTCCGGTAGCGGCGCCGCGCCGCTTCCCACCATCTCCAGCGACGAGAGGTCGTGTTCGCCGGGGTCGTCGCGGTACTCGTCAATCACCATCCGGAGTATCGCGGGCACCGCGGGGAACGCGTTCACCTCGTGTTCCTCGATGGCATCGAGTATCGCGCGGGGCTCCGGTGACGCCATCAGGACGACCTCGCCGCCGCTGTAGAGGTAGGTGCCGAGCAGGATGTTCAATCCGTAGATGTGAAAAAGCGGCAGCACCACCAGCACGGTGTCGTCGGGGTCTATCTTCGGCGAGGTCTTCGTGAACGACTCCAGCCCCCTCAGGACGTTCTCGTGCGACAGCTTCACGCCCTTCGGACGTCCAGTGGTGCCCGACGTGTACATCTGCACCGCGAGACCCTCGTCGTTCCCCCGTATCTCCGAGTCATCCGGGTGCTCGTCGACCTCGCCGTAGTCGACTACGTCGAGGCTGTCGCTGGAGACGCCGGAGACGTACAGCTTCTCGACGCCGGTGTCGGCGAACAGCTCCTGCGGCGCCGTCACCGAGACGCGGTCGCGGTCGACTCCGGCCGCCAGCAGAGGCGTCGACACCACGTGTCCGACGTCGGCGTCGTCGACGATGTACCGTAGGCTGCCGTCGTCGAGCATCAGGTTCAGCGGCACCACGACGCCGCCGGCCTCGATGACTCCGAAGTAGGCTTCGGGGAACTCCGGAGTGTTCGGGAGGTAGAGGCCTACACGGTCTCCGGGTTCGACGCCGTGGCTGCGGAGGAGGTTGGCGACCTGGCTGCTCCTTCGGTCGAGGTCCCGGTAGCTTAGGCTGCCCATCCCTCCGGCGCTGACGACGGCGTGCTTGTCCTCGTAACGCCTGGCGCCCATCCCGGGTATCTCGCCTACGTGTTCGAGGCGGCTGCTGCCGATGTACTCCATGGCTGGGGTTGTCTTCGACGTGAGTTAAACCTGAGGCCGGTTGCCGGATAGCCTGCGGCGTCGGACCGGTTCAGTACGACCTCGGCATACCGAGCTCGTGTTCGGCGATGAAGTTCAGCACCATCTCGTTGGGAACGGGCACGGTCTCGAACAGTCGGGAGTTCACCCAGATGGGGAAGACCTCGTAGTCCTTGCTGAAGCCGTTGCCGCCGTGCGCCTGTATCGCGTTCGAAGCCGCCTCCGTCGCCGCCTCCGTCGACCGGAGCTTCGCGACGTTGGACTCCATCCCACAGGGCTCGCCTTCGTCGTACTTCCACGCCGCCTTGTACGTCATCTCCCGCGCCGTCAGCAGCTCGCTGTAGCTGTCGGCTAACGGGTGCTGTATCGCCTGATGGCTTCCGATAGGGGCGCCGAAGACCTCCCTGTCGCCGGCGTACTCGACGGCGAGGTCGACGGCGCGGAGGCC
Source organism: uncultured Halobacteriales archaeon (assembly GCA_964642065.1). Classification (GTDB taxonomy): domain Archaea; phylum Halobacteriota; class Halobacteria; order Halobacteriales; family Halorutilaceae; genus JAQZDA01. The sequence continues at coordinate 1,441 of CAZXNG010000158.1, read as the reverse complement.
GCTGCCGACGCTGCCGGCGGCGACGGAGATGCGTTCGGTGTTCAGGGTGTCCCAGAGGTTGTACAGCGCGACATCGCGGTTGTCGGCGCCGCCGAGGATGTCGTCCTCCGTGAGCTGGAGGCCGTCGATGTCGACCTGGTACTGGGTCTCGTACCACGGCGCGTGGACGTCGAGCGGCGTCAGGCTGATGCCGTCGCGTTCCGCGGGGTCGTCGACGAGGAACAGGGTGACGCCGTAGGTCGGGTTGTTCCGGTCGAACTCCGTCGTCCGCGTGATGAGGAGCATGCCGTCGGCGTGGTCGACTCCGCTGATGAAGGTCTTCGTGCCGTCGACCTCGTACCTGCCGTCGTCGACCTCGTCGGCGAAGGTGTCCATCTTCAGCAGGTTGACGCCCGCGTTCGGCTCCGTCAACCCCATGCTGAACTGGACGTCGCCTTCCGCGATGGCGGGCAGCCACCTTTCTTTCTGCTCCTCGGTGCCGTGTTCGGCGATGCCGACGCTTCCGAAGATGGCGGTGAGGGCGAGCGCGATGCCGCCGGGGTCTCCGCCGCGGCTCAGCTCCTCCAGCGCTATCGTCATCTCCACCATCCCCATGCCTGCGCCGCCGTACTCCTCCGGCACCAGCGTGCCCACGAGGCCGGTGTCCGCGAGGTCGCTCCAGTACTCTTCGGGGAACCGCTGCTCCTCGATGTACTCCTCGAAGTACTCGGCGTCGTACTCCTGGCTGAAGTCTTGGACCGTCTCCCTGATGAGCCGCTGTTCCTCGGATTCGCTGTAGTCCATCTCCCATGGACCTTGACGGGTACGGCAGTTAAGCCCTGAGCCGGTGTAGGCCGGCCGACCGCCGTGCGTCGACAGGGTGACACGACGTCGACGCTGTACCGCCACCGTCCGGTGGCTTCAAATCCCGCGACCGTATACGTGTGATGCGGCGATGACGAGAGGTTACCCCCACCGAGCCCGAGCGTGAACGAGAACCCACTGCCGAGCCGCACTCCACACTAACTTTCTGTCTGGTCGCCGCCGTTCACCAGCTTGTCGAGCTCCAGATCGACCTCTAGGACGTCGAGCGCCTCGACCTCCGCCTCCACGTCCAGCAGTGCGGCGAGGCTGGGCTCCGACCTTCCGTCGTCACCCGACACCAGCTCCTTGACGTAGAGGCCGCCCTCGGTCTCCACCTCCACGGTCGCGCCGCGGCGGTCGTCGTCGAGCTCGGCTTCGGCTTCGTGGACCCTGCGCTTCCGGACCCTGTCGGCGCGCCGGCGCTCGACGCGCTCCGGCGTACGTTGCTCGACCTCGACGCCGTCGAGGGCTTCGACGGCTTCCGCGAGGTCGTCCTCGTCGACCGGCTTCGAGAACCGTACCTCCGCGCGGTACCGTTTGTCGGCGTCACCCTTTTTCACGCGTTCGACGACGTCACCCTCCACCTCCCGGAGGTCGG
>CAZXNG010000157.1:0-3375 GCA_964642065.1 uncultured Halobacteriales archaeon | reverse complement strand
AAAATCGGTATCTACTGGTGGGAGAACGTCGACGTCGACGCCAGGGAGGTCTACTACCCCGAGGATAGGAAGAACAGGGAGACCGAGTTCTGGGAGATCATCGGAGAAGAAGAGAATGTAGGTATAATGGGGGTGCCGACGACGCACCCACCGAAGAGAGCAGGTGAGTTCGTGGTCTCTGGTGCGCCTGACGCTGATCCCCGGAGCTACACCTACCCAAGAGGCCTACAAGACCAGTTGGAGGAGGAGTACGGTTATCAGGCGACCGTGGAGAGCGAACTCCGTGCGACTCCGGACAAGGCCGCCGAGGAGATCCTTGAGGTCATGGACACCAGGTTCGAAGCGGCCGCGGAGCTGATCGAGGAACACGACCTCGACTTCCTGCAGGTGACCACGTTCTACATAAACAGCCTCCATCACTACTTCTGGGACGACGACTACACACTAAGAGGCTGGAAGGTTATCGACAGACACCTCGGAAGGTTCCTAGACGAAGAGTGCGACGTCGTCCTGATGAGCGACCACGGCTCGAACGAGATAGAGACGGTGTTCCACGTGAACACCTGGCTTGAGCGGGAGGGATACCTCGAGCTTGACGCCGATGCTGCGAAGCTGCTGCACCGCCTCGGCGTCAACCGTGACCGCGTGCTCCGCGTACTCTCTCCCCTGGGTCTCCAGGGGTTCGCGAAGCGGCACGCACCCCAGTTCGTCAAGGACATGGTACCGGACGAACAGGGAGAGCTAGCGAGAGAGAGCAAGACTTCCAACGTCGACTGGGGAGGAACCATGGCGCTGGCGAGCGGTCAGGGACCGTTGTATCTGAATCTGGAGGAGGGCAGCGAAGAGTACGAGAAGACGCGGGAGGACCTGATGGAGTCGCTGGCAGAGATACATTCTCCGTACGGAGAGGAGGTCGTGGCCGCCGTCTACCGGGGTGAGGAAGTCTACTCCGGACCTTACCTCGACGACGCCCCCGATCTCGTACTGGAACAAGCGCGCGGCGTCCACATACAAGGCGGAATCGGCCGCGACGAAGTGTTCACGGAGCCCGAGGACGGGGGCTGGCAGGGGGAGAACAAGCGCGAGGGGCTCTTCGTCGCGGCCGGCCCTAGCTTTCGTGAAGGTGACGTGGAGGATCTCAGCATCCTGGATCTCGCGCCGACCCTTCTGCATCTACGGGGTCATGAGGTACCACGGGAAATGGACGGAGAGGTACGCGGAGACGTCTATGCCACCGGAACGAAGGCGGCCGAAGAGGAACCACTCTACAGCGAGAGCAGCCGCAGGGAACAGGAGAAGAGACGTATAAGACGCGTGGTCCGTGCCGTCGACCTCAGCTGAGATATCCCAAGTCCTCTAGACGCTCTTCCACCTCTTCACCGGCCCCTTCCCGCTCCAGCTCTTCAACGACGAGTTCCAGAACCACGCTACAGTACTCCCCCGTGGACTCGAAGCCGTTGGCATCTGCTCTCTCTCGAAGAACGTCGTAGAGTTCGTCTTCTAACTCGATTTCTAAGTCCATAGTGTTAAAACAGTCTGTCGGTATTTCAATCCATCTCCTCGTCAGTCGTATAGGCCTTCGAAGACCCGTCGGTACCTCTCAACCACAACTTCGAAGCTGTAGTTGTCGACAACAAACTCCCGGCAGCTCTCGCTGACCCTCTCCAGTTCCTCCCCCTCAACAACCTCCTCTATCCTGGTCGCCCAATTCTCGGGTGCTGCTTCCGAATCCAGCAGATAGCCGGTCTCGCCGTCCCTGACTACGTCGGGTATCCCTCCTATCGGTGTCGCGGCCACCGGTGTCCCACATGCCATCGCCTCGAGCGCCGTCGTGGGCACTCCCTCGGTGCGCGAAGTCATGACCAGCAGCCTAAGGGAGTTCAAATGCTCGGGCACGTCTTCGTGGTCGACCCATCCTGTTACCTCGACTGAGCCGGAGTCTATCCGGTCGCCAAGACGGTCTTCTATCTGCGTCCGGAGCGCTCCGTCGCCGATGAACACGAACTCTACTTCGTCGTTGAGATGCTCGACGACGTCCACGAGCACGTCGACGCCCTTCTCCTCGTCCAGCCTGCCGAGGTATCCGACCCTGTTCGGTCGTTCCTCGTACGGTGTCGTGGGCTGGAACCGTTCGACGTCGACGGGTCGGGCTCCGTGTTCGTACAGCTTCGCCCCGTAATTCTGGAGAGCCAGGTCGTGGGTCATCGACGGCGAGAGCGTGAGTATCGCGTGTGAGAGCCTGAACCCCAGTCTCTCCAGAAGCCAGACGGGCCGGGAGAGCAGGTAGGCGATGGAGGAGGGCATGCGGTCGCTCCATATCCGGTGGAGCGACGCCGGTACGTTACCCCGTGGCTCGACGACCACCTTCTTGCCGAGCAGTCGAGCGAACAGTATCGGCAGGAGGTAGGAGACTGCGCCGAAGAACAGGAACACCTCCTCGTCCCGCCGCAGTATGGCGCCGCACATCTTGACCTGGTTCCAGGCGAACCTGAAAGCGGCCACCGGAACAGATTCTCCCATGCCGGAGCTGTTCACCTCCTCTACCTCGTACGAGCCCCAGATATCCGAGTCGTCAGGGAGGTTGGCGGTGATCAGGGAGGCAGAGCCCGCGGCCGCTGCGACGACCTCTAACAGTCCGTCTATCGCTGCCTCGCTCGCGTGCGACAGCGGGTGAGTCACCACGCATACCGGGAAATCCTCTTCCGCCACGAGTTCACCTCCACCTCCGGAAGGCGTAGAGGTAGCCGAACCCGACGAAGACGGTGAAGACGTAGATCATCAGCAGGTGCAGCAGGGACCGGGCGGATGGGCCCAGAACCCCCTCCCTGAGTCGGCTTACTGTGGCGTCCGTCAGCAGGAAACGGAGGTAGCTCCCCTCCTCCGATATACCCTCCTCGGGTACGAGAACCTCCATCGCCCGCTTGCTGTATCCCTGCCAGAAAGCACGCTTGAGCAGCCATAGAAGACGGGTCCTGTGGTCGAAGACCTTGTGTCCAACCTCCACGTCGGGGTCGTAGTAGAAGGTGCCGTCAAGCTCCCGACGCATGCGGGCCGCGAGCTCGGTCTCCTCGCCCTGGACGTTCCGGTCGCCCTTCCGTCCGAGGTCCTCGTCGAAGCCGTCGAGCGCCTCCAGCACCTCCCGTAGGAAGGACATGTTCGAGCCGAAGGTGTTTCTCACCTCCCCCTCTCCCGGGAATCCGCGGTGGGTGACGCCCACGAGCCAGTAGAACTCCTCCGGCAGGAAGTGGGGTTCGCCGGCAACCCAGATGGGGGTCATGCGTCCGCCCACCGCCTGGACATCGCGTTCCTGGTACGTCGACACCAGCTCCTCAACCCATCTCTCGTCGGCCACGGCGTCGTCGTCGATGAACGCGA
>CAZXNG010000156.1:1796-3401 GCA_964642065.1 uncultured Halobacteriales archaeon | reverse complement strand
GGTGTATCTTGGGATGGCGTTCACTGGGTGGTACGTCGCGTAGATCCAGTTCCTCCATGGAGGTAGACGGAGGTCTGCGGACTTCACCGTTGCCCCGAAGAAGTTCACGGCCGGACTCCCACGACCGGGTCGAACGGTCAGGCTGGCGGCAGTCCTCTCGTCCAATCGGTGGGTCAGCTATTTATACGAAGTGTGTTTTCTTGTAACCATGAACTCCGACGGACGAGGTCGTCTGGACTTGGAGCGTCGGCGGTTCCTGGCTTCTACTGCCGGCCTGGCCGCGGCCGCGACCCTACCTCTATCAGGCTGCATCGGCGGAGGGGATTCGCTGGCTTACCGGGACTGGATGCCCGCTTCCTTCGACCCCTCCGGGATGTACATCGACGTACCTGTGGCGCGCGACAACACCTCCCTGTTTCAGGACGGAGGGGAGTCGATGCAGTACGGAGTCGGCTTCGACGATATCTCTGGGATAGTCGGAACCAGCGACGCCGACGTCATCACTACGAAGGACGGCGTAGAACCCGAGGTATCTGGCGACGAACTCGGAGAGTACGGCGGGTTCACGATATACGACCCGTCCGGAACCGGTTACGTCGGGTCGGACGGTGACACCATAATCGAGTCCGGCCAGCGATACGCCATCACCTCGGTGGTCGACGCACAGGCGGGGGGGATCTCGAGGTTGCACGAGGAGAACTCGACGTTCGCAGAGGTGACGTCGGCCGCGGGAGACGGCGACCTCGTGATGGTGCCGGCGCCGAACGCCAGGACGGCGGAAGCAGGCCTGGAGGTGAAGGCGGCGACCTTCGGAGAGGAGGGTGTCGACGTGACCTTCGCCGTGGAGCTCGGTGACGTGGAACCCGAGACGGTGGAGGGGAACGTGGACTCCGTAGACGGTGTATCGGTCGCGGACGCGAGCGAACGGGGGTCTGGAGCGGTTCTGGTGATGTCGCTGGACGTCGAAGGAGACCGCATCCTCGAGTTCTTCGGCCTCGCAGCCGGCCGGTAGAACCGGGGGAAGAAGAAACCTGTTCCATCTTCGGGGTCTCTCTCGAGATGCATCATCTTGGGGTCGAAGAGCGCTCTTCGTTCACTTCCCCGTCTAAAGTGATGCCTCTACGTGAGTTCCCCGTCTAAAACGTACGGGACAAACGCGACTCCACGTAGCCAGGTCTACGAGAGACGTTCGAGGTTCGCTGCGCGCAGCCCCTTGTCACCTTGTTCTATGTCGAACTCGACCTCGGTGTCTTCCTCGAGATCGGGTCCGCCGACGTCCTCCATGTGGAAGAAAACGTCTTCGTCTTCGCCGTCCGTATCGTCCGTTTCTATGAAACCGTAGCCCTTCGTATCGTGGAAGAAGCCAACCGTACCTCGTGCCATTGCAAACGTACGTAGACTGCCCCCGCGGTTAACCCTGCCGATACGGCTCCGCCCTCGTTCGCCGTAACACCTGACCTATTCTGATGGTAACCGACGTCAGAGTTAACGCCCGTCGACCCGAACGAGAGGTATGTCCGAAGAAACCGCCGCTGAAGACGACGACGTCGACGCGGCCGCGGACCCCGCGGCAGATGGCGGAGGCAACACGGACGACGAAGCGGG
>CAZXNG010000156.1:0-1696 GCA_964642065.1 uncultured Halobacteriales archaeon | reverse complement strand
ACCCTGACGCTCGCGGGCATCCTGCTGAGGTTCCGCGTCACCGCGAAGCTCGCGGCGCTGCCCGTGGCTGCCTACCTACTCTACCTGCTGTTCCGGAACGTCGAGACCCTCCGTACCGCGTTCCGGGAGGGACGCCAAGTGGTCGCCGTTCGAGTTCCCGAGGAAGCGGTACCACCGGGGGTCGAACGCACCCCGTTCGAGGAGCTTCGACACGTGGAGGCCGTCGAACGCGCGGTCGAGAAAGCCGTGCGAGCCGAGGACGACACCGAGTGGACGTCGAAGGCCATCGACCTCGGCGGACCGAAGGACATGGACGAGGTCGCGAGGTCCCTCGCGGTGCACGACAGGGCGCCGGACGGCAGCTACTACGTACAACACGAGCGCGGCGTGGTATCCGTCGAAGTCGTGGGAGACGACGAAGCCGGTGTGGAGATCGACATAGAGTGAACGACCGGCGAGGACGTCCTGGTGCTGCGAAACACGTATAGGTAGAGCGCTCCAAACCACGTTCTGCACGGCACCGGCCGTGCAAGCCTTCGACTGCCCGCACACCTCAGTCGAGCTGTTCCTCGAGGTTGCTCCAGACGTCCTCCACGAGCTCGGAGGTCACGTCGACGAGCTCGTCCACCTCCGAAGCTCTGTCGGAGGCGTATCCGAGGTCCCGTATCGCCTTCGTTATCGACTCGTGGTGAACGTGCACCGTTCCATCGTCCCCCTCGTAGACGGCCGTCGCACACGGCAGAAGGCTCGACAGCTTCGGGTCTAGTTCGAGGGTCCTCTTCGCTATCTCTCCGCTGCAGACTATCACGAGAGTGGTGCGCTGGAGGTCGACCTCTCCATCCAGCACCTCCTCCAGTCCCTCGACCATGCCGCTGAGATCCGACACCGATATCGTCTCGAAGCCCGCTATCTCGTGCTCCAGCATCACCGTGTCGACTACCTCGTCGAATTCCTCCGAACTCTCCAGATGGAGTCCACGTTCAGTCTGACCCTCTTCCTCCATGGTTACGGTCTACCACCATCGTTCGCTTGAAGTACCGAGACGTATACGTCCATCCGATACCCGTCCTTCGGGAGCCACCCACAAAAACGTATAGACCCTGGGACAGATGGAGGGGCCAGACTGTGTTCAGCGTTTTCCGGTGCGTTACATCGAAATCGATATACACCAGACGTGTGTGGCTTGGTGTAGACCGACGTCAGAAGGTGTGATGGCAAAGTGGAAAAGCTGGAACGGGGGCTCGTAGGAACCGATGGGTCGGAGTCGGTAGCCACGGGAATACTCACGCTAACTCCCCTGGAGGTCGGGTGTCGGTGATGGAGCTGACCGCCGCCGTTCTCGAGGGCACGATGGGAGCTCCATCGCTGCTCTGGACCTCCGGGTTATCCGACGTTACCAGCTGGCTCGCGGCCACCCTGCCGTTCGACTGGCAGCTCCTGATGATACCCCCTATCACCGGTATCATCGGATACATGACGAACTGGGTGGCTATCCGGCTGATGTTCTACCCTGTCGAGTTCCGCGGGGTCGACGTACCTGGGATGGAGAAGGTCAGCGAGTTCCTGCCGAGGAAGATCCAGCGCATCCCCGGAGTTATGGAGGGCAAGATAGGCTGGCAGGGCATCGTCCCTTCCCGAGCTGCGAAGATGGGGAGCATAGCCTACGACAACAGCGTCGACAAGGTCGCGAGCCAGC
>CAZXNG010000155.1:0-3410 GCA_964642065.1 uncultured Halobacteriales archaeon | reverse complement strand
CGGCTTCGATCTTCTCCTCTATGAACCACGACAGCGCGACCATGCCGCCTATCCAGACGAGTATGCCGAGCACCCCGAACAGGACCCCGAGCAGCGGCCGTAGCGCGACGTCCATCTTGTTCGAACTACCTCGTCTCTCGGCTTAAGATTTGGCAAACTACAGCGAGAGACCCCTCTAGCAGACGTAGACCGCCGGACGAACCCGGGCGATGGCCGTTACCGGTGTACGGACTGCGGTGAGCTGTTCCGGACCGCGGGAGTCGGCGCAAGTTATGTGATGCAGGGGCCCGTGAAGCAGGCATGGACGACGACGGGGAGAGACCCGAGTTCACCATCGACCACGAGGGCACGCCGTCGAAGACCCTCGTGGTGGGGCTTCCGGAGATGGGTATGGCGGGTTTGACCGCGGTCCAGTTTCTGAACGACGCGCTAGACCTCGAGGTCTCGGGCCACGTGTCGAGCGACGACCTGCCGTCGATAACGCCGTTCGAGGAGGGAGTCCCCCGCCACCACACTCGATTCTTCACGTCCGAGGACCTCGACGTCACGACGCTCGCGGGAGAACTGCCGGTGCCTCTCTGGGCGTCTAGGTCGTTCAGCGACGCCGTGCTCGACTGGACGGAGGAGAACGACGTCGAGGAGGTAGTCTTCCTCTCAGGGGTGCCGATGCCTCACGGACCCGACCAGCACGAGGTGTTCTACGTCGCCACCGAGGACTACAGGCAGCGTCGGCTGGAGGGCTCCGACGTAGACCCGATGCTCGCGGGGTTCCTCGAGGGCGTCAACGCCGACGTGGTACACAGGGGTATCGACTCGCCGCTCGCAGTCGGCGTCCTGGTTACGCCGGTGCATCCGCTGGCGCAGGACGTCGAGGCCTCGCTCCGGCTGATATCGGGCTTCCGCTCGGTCTACGACGTCGACGTCGACGTAGCGCCGCTGGAGGAGTACGCTAAGAAGCTCGACGACTACCACACGCAGCTCTACGAACGGATGAAGGAGCAGAGCGACGTCCGGGGCGTGCCCTCCGACGACAAGATGTTCATCTGAACTCCGGCATACCATGTCAGCGGAGTTGGGTTCGGCTACCGACCACGTCTCAGTACCGCCGACGCACGGTATCCCTATCTTTAACTTGCGGTCGACCGTATGGAGACCATGGGTTACACGGTCAAGGACTTCTACGCAGACTGGTGCGGCCCCTGCAAGCAGCAGGACCCCATCATAGAGGAGCTCGAGGAGCAGCACCCCGACGTCGAGTTCGAGAAGGTCGACGTCGACGAGAGCCCCGACGTCGCTCAGAAGTACGGCGTCCGCTCGGTTCCGACGGTGGTCGTCGAACGGGACGGAGAGGTGGTGGAGAAGTTCATCGGGCTGACGCAGGCCGCGGACATCGAGGCCGCGCTCGGCTGAACCTCCTGAGACACCGCCGCTGGATGACAGTCGACGTCGAGGTGGACGGAGGGAGGACCGAAGCGGAATGGCTGGAGGGGGCTCCGGAGACGCGTTCCGCCGTCGAGGACGCGCTGCCGCTGGAGGGCTCCGCCTCGAAGTGGGGCTGCGAGCTGTACTTCCCGGTACCTGTGGACGTCGACGCGGAGGACGCCGTCGAACGCGTGCCGGAGGGCGCGGTCGCCTACTGGCCGGAGGGCGACGCAATATGTCTGTTCTGGGGTCCGACGCCGGCGAGCGAGGGCGACGAACCCCGGGCAGCGTCTCCAGTGAACGTCTTCGCGTCGGTGAAGGACACCTCGGTGTTCACGGATGCAGGTGACGGAAGTCGCGTCCGGCTGCTAAAGAGGTAGCCGCTATTCCGCGTCGCAGGGGTTCAGCGTCGGTCTATCTCGACTTCGCAGAGCTGCCGGAACTTCTCGTAGGTCTGGTCCTCGACGGCGTCCCTCACGGTGCAGTAGACGCCGCAGCCGTCTCTGGCGCGGACGTTCCCTATCATGGTGTCCATGAACCGGTAGACCCGGCTCTCGTCGGCGTACATCAGGAGGATGTTGAAGTTGTCGAACAGCACCCAGGGGTTCTCGTCCATCGACTCCAGGGTGTTGCTGAATACGACGCCGACCTTCGTGAGGTTGGTGGGTCCGGTGCGTTCGGCGACAGTCAGGGGGCCGTCGTACCTGACGGTGGAGCCGGACACCGGCAGGACGTAGACTCCGGAGGGGTCGAGCCCTCGTTTTTCGACGTAGTCCTGTATCTCCTGCGGGTGGCCACGGGTCGACAGCACGAGCAGGTCGTCGAACGCGTGGTCGGGCAGCAGGTCGAGTGGGTCGTCCATCGCCGACAGCATCGCTATCGCCTGCTGTCCCTCTTCGAGGTCGACGGGCTCCACGGCCTCAGTCGTCACCAAGCTCGATCCCTCCCGAGTAGTCGAGGTCGAGGCCCTCTATCTGTACGAAGTCGCGGGCGAAGTACCAGATTCCCGCGAACCCACAGGCAGCGCCGCCGAGCCGTGCCAGGTTGGCGACGAGCCGCATACCGAAGATGAAGTCCGCGACTGCGACGATGGTTATCAGGAAGAACGCGAGCGCGAGGAAGACGACCCCCTCGGTGTAGGCGACGTTGCGTGCGTACGCGACCACGGGGTAGACGAGCAACGCCGACGTCAGCAGCAGGGCCGCGGTGGACGCGAACACCACGTAGGTGATGACGGCCGACATCTACACCGGCCTCCTCTCGGTCAGCAGCATCATCGCGTTGAAGGCGGCGTATATCGCGAGGAAGACCGCGACGGTGGCGAGAGGGTAGTAGACGACCGGGTGGCCGTTTCCCGAGAGGAGGAGGCTGGCGTCGGCGAGCAGGAAGCCGAGGACTATGAACGGCAGTGGGACGACGACCTTGCCGAACGGGGAGCCGCGGAATCCGAGGGCTGCGACGACGGCGAGAGGCATCGCCGCCGAGAGGAGGGCTATCTCGCCCACCAGCAGTATCTGCTCTATCATCGGTTTAAGAGAGGTTTCAGCGATAGAAAAGTCTTGTCACCGGTCTGGAGGGAAGGCTTGACGAACGTCGACGTTGTCACTCTACCAGTCGGGTGCGAACTCCGGGTCGACCTCTCGTTTCCGGCGTTCGATGCCGTCGATAGCGGCGACATCTTCCTCCGACAGCTCGAGGTCGAGGGCGCCGTAGTTGTCCTCTATGTGGTCGCGACCCGTCGCCTTGGGTATCGGATGCACGTCCTTCTCCATCAGCCAGGCGAGGGAGACCTGCGCCGGCGAGGCCTCGTGGCGGTCGGCGACCTCCCCTATCTCGGGGACGTCGAACACGTCGCCGCGGGCGAGCGGCGAGTACGCGACGACCTCTACGTCGCGCTCCTGCCAGGCTTCGACGAGCCCCTGCTGCGGCAGCAGGGGATGCATCTCGAACTGGTTGACGGCTACGTCGACCTGGTCGAGCGCTTCGTC
>CAZXNG010000154.1:0-3413 GCA_964642065.1 uncultured Halobacteriales archaeon | reverse complement strand
CGGACAGACTCGACCTGGATTACTACTTCGGCAGAGACGGCGACTACGTCCGGCTCTCCACCTGACGTCCCTCCACCGGAACCTCCTCCGTCCGCTCTACCTCCGTAGCTCGTCAAGCAACTCGGCGTGCCGCCTCCTGTCGGCGTCGCCGAGCGCGCCGAAGCCGTAGCCGACCACGGAGAGTAGGAACAGCAGCAGTGTCACCGTCAGAGAGCCCGCGCCGGCGAACCCCTCCCGTATCCCCTGAAGGGTGTACCCCGCGGAGGCGACGGCTGCGAGCAGCGAAAGGAAACCCCAGACCCCGAAGTAGAACGTCGGGTTCGCCTTCCGCGTCGTCCTGTACACCGTCCAGCCGATGCGGGCACCGTCGAACAACGGATGCAGGTTCTCCTCCGAACCACGGGGGCGCTCGCGGTACCCCACCGGGACGACGGCGATACGCTGACGCAGCCGCACCGCCTCCGCCGACATCTCCGTCTCGATACCGAAGCCGTCGGCCTCCAGCCGCATGCGGCGCGCGGCCTCCAGACGGAACGCGCGGTAGCCCGACAGGATGTCGCGGAGGTCGTGGCCGTGCGCGAGATGGAACTCCGCGTTGAAGATGTGGTTGCCGACGTAGTTCAGCCGGGTGAACGCGTCGCGGTTGCCGAGCCTGTCTCCGACCACGTGGTCGAAGCCGTCCGCCAGCGGCTGCAGCACGTCGTGGACGTCCTCCGGCAGGTAGGTCCCGTCGCCGTCCACCATCAGGACGTACGGCCGGTCTATCAGGCCCAGAGCTTCGCGGAACGCCTGCCCCTTCCCGCTGCCGGACTGTACCTCGACGCGGGCGCCGTTCTCCCGGGCTATCTCCCGCGTGCCGTCGGTGCTGCCGCCGTCCATCACCAGCACCTCGTCGAAGCCCTCGCCGCGGAATCCCTCGACGACCTCGGCGACCGTTTCCGCCTCGTTCAACGTCGGAATCAGGACGCAGACGTCGTCGGGGTCGAGCGGCGGCTTCGCGTCGACGTCGTCCCCGCGCTCGACTACCCCGCCGGAGCCGGCCCCATCGCTTCCACCCACATTTTTATCTCCGCCCTCCGGATGCCCTCCGTCGACGTCGTCGACCTCCTCTGCATCCTCCGACATCTCTACACCTCCACCGTCTGACCCGGCTCCGGAACCAGCACGTCCGCGGAGTCCACCTCGTCGGCGAACTCCTCGGGGTCCTGCTCTATCGGCGGGAAGGTCCCGTAGTGCATCGGAAGCGCGACGTCGACATCGAGCCAGTCCACCGCAGTCGCCGCCTCCTCCGGTCCCATGGTGAAGTGGTCGCCTATGGGCACGGCGGCGACGTCGGGCTCGTAGACCTCGGCGACCACGGAGCGCATGTCGCCGAACAGCCCGGTGTCGCCGGCGTGGTAGAACCTGGTGACGCCGTCGTCGACGACGTACGACGCCGGCGTGCCGCCGTACGCGTCGAGGCCGTCTTCGACGCGCGCGCCCGACGAGTGGAACGCCTGAAGCATCGTGAACGCGAAGCCACCGCGCTCCACGGTGCCGCCGACGTTGAACCCCACGGCGTAGTCGTGTCCCTGGCTCTCGAGGTACGCGGCTACCTCGGGCTGCCCCAGCGCCGGTGCGTCGAACAGGTGTGCGTCGCCGGCGTGGTCGAAGTGAGCGTGCGTCACAGCGACGACATCGGCGTCGAACTCCTCCGGCGAGTGGCTGCAGAAGGGGTTGGAGTCGAGGAAGGGGTCGACGAGCGCCGTCGCGCCGCCGGACCCTATCTCGAAGAACGAGTGTCCGTGGTAGGTCAGCTCCATGACGCGGCTTAGGCCGGCCGGAGGATAAATTATGCGGTGAGGAGCCCGTTTCGGCCGCTCTACTCGGCGTCCTCTTCCTCGATGGTCTCCGGACCCTGCACGGCCTCCGCCAGCGAGTCGAGGCCGTTCACCCACTCTGCGACGAAGCCGTACTCGACGTCGTCGAACCGTTCGGCGTCGAACTCCGCCTCCTCGATGACGCGGGCGCCCGCCTCCGCCACCATGCCGAGCGCGCTGTCGAGGTCGTCGTGCTCCTCCGCGTCGAAAGCCTCCTCGACGTACTCCTCCGGCGGCGCCTCCTCGGGGGTGCCGTTGGCGACGTAGTTCTCGCACGACGACAGCACGCCGATGAGCGAGGTCTGCACGCCCTCCAGCAGCATCTCCTTGTCCTCGTCGCCGAACGACTCCTCCTGCATCACCACCTCCCTCACTTCCTGTATCTCCTCCATCGACTCCTCCTCCGACAGCTCGCCGTCGTCGAAGGCGTCGACTATCTTCGTGCAGGCGATGGTGACGTCGTCCTGGAGGTTGAAGAACGTGAGCGCGCTGTCGTCGTCCTCGGGGTTGAGCTCCGTCTCCCGCACGCTCTCCATCCAGTTCTCCCATCGCTCCTGCGAGTAGAACCCCTCGTCTTCCATACCGGAGGGACGCCTCTCTCACACAAGTGGGTTTCGGTGACGGAGCCCCGACACCTCAACGGAGCATCGACACAGCAGGCTTTCGACGCGACCCCACTTTAGAGAGGGTGTTTCGGTGGATTGTTCATCCACGCAGGCGAACCGGCATCCGATGAAAAAGGAAGGCCGGGTGGAGCTCCTCGAGGACGAGGACGTCTTCTACAACCCCAGGATGGAGCTCAACCGCGACGTCACCGTCGCCGTCCTCCGCGCCTGGCGCGACCGTGAGGACGTCGACGGCTACCTCGACGTCCACTGCGCCGGCGGAGTACGCGCCGTCCGCGCGGCCGTCGAGGCCGGCTACACAGTGGCGGCGAACGACGTCCAGCCGGCCGCCGTCGAGCTCGCGCGGCGGAACGCCGAAGCCAACGACGTCGACGTCGAGCTGTCCCGAGCTGACGCCAACGTCAGGATGCGCCGCAGCCGGGTCCCCGTCGTCGACGTCGACCCCTTCGGCTCGCCGGTGCCGTTCGCCGACAGCGCTTTCTCCTGCGTCTCCTCGCTTGCCTGCTTCACCGCCACCGACACTGCGCCGCTCTGCGGAGCCCACACCAGCGGCCCCCGGCGGTACGACTCGAATCCGCTGAACACCGAGTACCACCCCGAGATGGGGCTACGGGTGCTCGTCGGCGCGCTCGTCCGCACCGCGGCGAAGCAGGACGTCGCCGCCGCCCCGGTGCTCTCGCACAGCAGCGACCACTATCACCGCACCTACCTCGCGGTCGAGGAGGGAGCGAAGGCCGCCGACCGCGCGCTCGAAGGGATGGGGTACGTCGCGCACTGCGACGACTGCCTCCGCCGGATCAGCCACCGCGGCCGCGTCTACGACGGACCCTGGAGCTGCAGCTGCGGCGCAGAGGTCGACGTCGCAGGACCTCTGTGGCTAGACGCCGTCTCCGACTACGGCTTCGTAGAGGACGTCGAGGCCTACGTC